>JANOTC010000102.1:0-5318 GCA_031416175.1 Gammaproteobacteria bacterium | reverse complement strand
TCAGACGGTTCAATGTTTGGTAGTGAGTTATTATTGAACATTATCCGACCCGTCGGCGCGACGAGGCCGTTCGAAGACACCGAAGACACACTTTTAGAAAGCTAATGGGGTGTTTCGGGGGAGAGGAACTAGGCGGCGACTCTCAGCGTTTGGAAATATCCCTATCGCGCGGCGATCAAGGAAGGCCTAGCGATCGAACACGTCTGCAAGCCATCCCGGCGTGGAATTGCCGGCGATCTTACTCATTTAAGCAGGAATCCTTACGCCCGGCCGTTGACGCTCAACAATTGTTCACACTATACTTCACACATAAATACACAGCCCTCTTCACACCTGGATGGAGGATGTACTTTGAATAGCAAAACCGCCACGCCACTTGCGGGCCCACCCCCGTCGGAAATTCCGCTAACCAATGCCCCGCTTGTTCGAGTATTGGCGCAAGTCAGATTTCCAACACTTCTAGCGATACGAACCAGCGATTCTGACGTGGCACTTTTCCAAGAGAAGATCCGTGCGACCTATCCCATTTTGGAGCGCGAACAGGCGTTCAATCTCGTCGCTGGGACATCGGATGCGCCGCCTGAGCTGATGAAAGAGGTTGTCTGGAGATTTCGTGACTTGAAAAGCGAGTGGCAAATCACACTGACGGCGGATTTTGTGACCCTCGAAGCCCTCAAATACACAAATAGATTGGACTTCGTGGCACGGCTAGAGAGAGTCCTTGTTGTAGTGCATGAGACGTTTTCACCGTCCGCCGTTTTGCGAATTGGAGTCCGCTATGTGGACTGCGTGCGGCAGCCGCATGTAGATCGAATAAGCAGTATGGTTAAACCCGAAGTGCTAGGCATTGGTCAAACCGCGCTCGGCGAGGCCACCGAACTCAACATGACCGAATGTGTCATGGTGGCGGAGGAAGGGCGAATTCAGGCGCGATGGGGTCTGCTGCCGAAGGATGCCACTCACGATCCCAGCGTATTGCCGCTACTAGAGGAGAAAAGCTGGGTACTCGATCTAGATATGTTTTCGGCTGAGCAGATGGCTTTTAATGCGCCGGAACTTGCTGAATTAACCAAGCAATTTGCCGGACGCATTTATTCGGTTTTTCGTTGGATGATTACCGATGAGTTTCTTCGCGTCTATGGAGGCAGGGTATGACGACAAGCAGCGGCACCCAAGGCTCGGGTTCGATTTCGAAGGCCGCACGTATCGCGGCTGTTGTGATATCGACCGCCGGTTTTAGTGGGACAAGCAATTCGTACGCCTCGCTGGTTGCAGAGAATCGAACCTCCTCAACGCTACCCGTTAGTCAGCCAAAAGCGGCGAATGAAGCCGTCATATCTACTGGAAAGGCGGTCATGGAAATTCGACAGATGGCGGACCTCACCTGGGAAGAAACGGCGACGTTATTCGGCGTGTCGCGTCGTGCCGTCCATCACTGGGCCGGCGGAAGCCATCCGGCAGCTAGACAGGAGCGCCAAATAAATAGAATTCATGGCGTTCTTCGGTCACTCAGTGACAGCTCAAGCCCGTCATCGCTACGCCAACAGTTAATGACGTCGGCTCAGCCGGGCAAGTTGTTTTTTGATCTTCTTTGCGCTGATGAAATAGAAAATTTCATCAGCCTGTTTCCGCATCCGACGGGACCCATAGCGATAGCTCGTCCTGTGGCGCCGGGAACGGCATTGAACCAATACGCGCCTCCACCGCCAACATCTCTCATGGGGGCTCTGCAGGATCGGCCTATTGCAGACAGCAAAGCCATTCCAGCGAAGTCAGTGCGCTTTGGGCGCAGATCGACCTAAATGACGGATACACGGCCTGACATAGCGCGTACGAACGCGGCTATGACGCAGTGGCGGCAGGGCGACTATTTTCTAGCACCGGAACTCTTTTTTGTTCACTTGGCTGACCTGCAGGCTCCGCTTTCCGCTGAAGCCGGTGAGATTGCGAGGGAGCGCTTGTCGGCCGGGGAGTCCCTCGACATTGAGGGTGTTGCGAGCAAAGTCGAAGGCTACGCAGTCCTCACCCAGACATGCGATATCGTGCGTGATTGCGGCAAGCGCCCCTATGTTGAAGTCTCCCCATTAGTAGAGGTTGACGTGAAGACGCTTCGTGAGATTCAAATTCTCCGGCGGCCGACCTTTGCATTTGTACCGGCGTTGGCGGAAAAGCGGTTAGTAGCGGACTTGGATCGTATCGTCACGCTTGAAAAAACACTGCTTGCTCGCTGGTCTGCTACGCCGGGTTGTCACGACGATGCGGACCGTAGAGCCTTTGCGGAGGCGCTAGCGCGGCATCGCGCACGCCCGGCTTTTCCAGATGATTTCAATTACGCCATGCATCCAGTGCAGGACTATCTTCGAAAAATGCACGGCAAGAACAGTGATGAGGGCGCACTTTTAGAATCAATCGGTGAGATAAGAGTTAGCGCTTCGCCCCACTGGGGTGCTGAATCAATAAGCGTCTTCTTTTGGTTTATTCTGGACCCAAAAGTCTCACGCCCAGACAAGGATCGACACCGGTACGTTGATGTGTGGCTGGGGCTAATGAAAGCCAGTAACAAGTATCAGGCCGATGGCGTGATCTGTTCTTTGGAAGACCTCAAAGCAACTGACTATGTCCACAGTGATCGCCTGGATCTGGATGCGTTGTCGGCGCGGTAGCGCCTTATTTATAGTGGGTTCAAAAACAGTATAGAATTGGGAAGCGATTAACGGACTTACAACCAACCCGGCTGCGGATTTGGCCAAAATTCTATGGGACTTTGAAGCCGTTTTCTTAAGCGAGCCGTGCAATAGAGGGAATTCAATGAGCCGACTAGATCAGGTACCGGCAGCACTTCAAGATAGATATAACGAAATCGTTGCGCTCACGGACACGTTTTGCCACGAGCACCTGACAGAAGAATACCGCGACCTATGTCGCGGTATGGCGGCCAAGCTTTGCCGTAAACGGCCATCTCCGGTAACGGCAGGCAAAGCGAACACGTGGGCCTGTGGTATCGCCTACTCGGTCGGTCGCGTCAACTTTCTATTCGATAAAAGTCAGACGCCGCACCTACGAGCGGATGCGCTTTGCAAATACTTTGGGTTGAGCACAAGTACCGGCACAGCGAAATCTAAATTAATTATGGACATATTGGACATCGGGTTAATGGATCCGCACTGGAACTTGCCGAGTCGCTTGGCAGATAATCCAATGGCATGGCTCATTCAAGTGAACGGTAATATCATCGACGCCAGGTGCATGCCAAAAGAGATACAGGAAGAAGCCTTTCGCCGCGGATTGATTCCTTACTTGCCGTAACCTGAGAGCACTTCAAACTGGCGCTGTCAGGAAATAGAAAGAGTTACAGAGTCGGCCAGCAACACCCGATTTACCGGGTTTTACGGATATTCCGAGACAGCAGTATCCGTCGGATTGATTGTCCGCCCCCTGAACAGCGCGCCCTCCCTTTTGGCGGTGCCGCCGCGCGGCATCGGTGCACCTGGGCATTTCATACCGTTATACGTACCATGTATGTACACGAACGCAACCCAACTCGGGCGGCGAAATATTCAAAGCCGATCACAACACATAATGGGGGATTCTGTGTTGTGATACCCAATTGGGCCAGGATTTAGGCCAAGAGCAGTACGAAATCGGCTTCGCCCCCTTTTTAGAGAAGGCGATTCGAAACGTGGCATGACGTTTGGCCAGTACATACTGGCCAGAGCCGGGAAGGACGTACCGTACTGATGGAGAGCGCACGAAGCCGGGGCTGGCGATTAGGCATGGGACGAGATTGCGGCACGGTTCAAAAACGGTGTGTTTTGGGTACCAGTAGACGAGCCTATGCCAACCGGAAAACGGCAATTAATTGAAGGCGTTGAGTGATAGGCAGCGGGCTATTACGGTATCTGGGGGTTCTAAGCCGGAACCCTCGGAATTTTTGATTTGGGAAAAACGTGTCTAAAGGTGTTCGTCGACTGTGTTCCGATGGCCACTTTTGGCGCCGAGTCGCCAATTTCCCTCGCACCTAATCCACATACTTGGCACGCCCCCTTTGAAGAACGGCAAACAATAGGCACAATCGATATGGAAGCCGTGTTTGCCAGCCTGCAACGCGGACAACTCCCTGGTTTATGCTGGCATTCAAAAATTCCGAGGGTTCCGGCTTAGAACCCCGATATGTTGTTTAACAGTTTCCCAATGGGTTGCGCCGTGATCGCATCGGACTTTTCGGCACGAGAGAATTAATCATGGCGAATAAAATTTCAGGCCACGCTGCGCTGCCTCGCGGGAACGACGTTAACGAAACGCTCTCGCCGTGGTGGCGGCGCGCGAGTCTTGTTGTCATGGCACTTGGCTTTGCTGTCCTCATTCTGGTGACCTACAAGGTTTATCAGGATGCGCCGCCGATCCCCGACAAAGTACTGGTTCCCGATGGATCAACCTTGTTCACTGGCGCAGAGGTCAGTGCGGGTCAGCAGGTATTTCTCAAATACGGATTGATGGACAACGGTACGATCTGGGGGCATGGGGCTTTGCTCGGGCCGGACTATTCTGCCGAATCGCTGCACAGCCTGGCGCTACATTTAGCGGCGAACCTCGCACAGCAGCGCCATGGCCAGTTACCGCAACGACTGACGCTCGAGCAGCGCGCGGCAATCGAAGCGGAAGTACGGATCGAGTTGAAGCGCAATCGCTATGACCCGCGCACCCAGGTGTTGCAAGTCAGCGCTGCCTATGGAGACTGGTTTCGGCAGCAACCCAGTGCATGGGTTGCGTATTTTGCAGAGCCCGCAAGGAACGGCGGTTTAAGTCCGCGCACCATCAGCGATCCCGATGAACTCCGGCAGCTCAGTGCATTTGTCGCCTGGACAGCGTGGGCGTCGGTTACAAATCGTCCAAACGAAACCCACACGTACACGAATAATTTTCCCTACGATCCTCTCGCTGGCAATCTGCCATCCGGCAGTGCACTGCTGTGGAGTGCGCTGAGCTTGATCTTTCTATTAGGTGGAACAGCACTGGTGCTGCTTGTCTTCGGCAAATTCGATTATCTCGGATGGAAGGCAAAACCCAGACCTCTGCCCGCCGAGGCACGTGCGCGTGGTGCGAGTCTAAGCCAACGCGCGACACTCAAATACTTCGTTGTAGTTACGCTGCTGTTCCTCGCGCAAACACTGGTCGGAGGGCTGGTCGCCCACTACCGCGCCGACCCCGGCAGTTTTTATGGTTTCGATCTTGCGGTGTGGTTGCCGAGTAATCTGCTGCGTACCTGGCATCTGCAACTCGCGATTTTCTGGATCGCCACCGCGTATGTCGCTGGTGCC
>JANOTC010000101.1:0-1505 GCA_031416175.1 Gammaproteobacteria bacterium | reverse complement strand
ATCCGCGCGAATGGCGAGCTGGCGGGGGTGCGCGTAGTCTCACACATTGAAACGCCGGGCCTAGGCGACTATATCGATGCTGCCAAAAGCGACTGGATCAAACAATTCGATCATGCCTCGCTGGTTCAGCCCGATAGCAAGTCATGGAAAGTCAAAAAGGACGGCGGCCACTTTGACTACATGACCGGCGCTACCATTACCCCACGCGCGGTGGTCAAAGCAGTGCATAAAGCGCTGCGCTATTATGAACAACACGGCAGCGAAATTTTCGCGCGACCGACGCTAATTAGCGGTCATGGCGATGGCCTCACCTCAAAATGAAAAATCGCTATGAGCTTTCCCTCTCTCCTAACTCTCTCCCGCAAGCGGGCGAGAGGGACTTAGGCTCGCTTCGCGAGTTTCATTTATTGGAGCAATCATGAGCCAGCCAAGCTATCGAGAAATTACCGAAAACGGTTTGTGGAAACAAAACACCGGCGTGGTGCAATTGTTGGGTTTGTGCCCCTTACTCGCCATAAGTACCTCGGTGGTGAATGCCTTCAGCCTCGGTCTGGCGACTGCACTGGTGATGGCCGCCAGCAACGGCGCGATTTCACTCATCCGCAACTTAGTGCCGAAAGAAATCCGCATCGCGGTATTCATCCTCATCATCGCCGCGCTGGTCACGGCGATTCAACTGGCGATGCAAGCGTACATACACCCCTTGTATCTAGTGCTGGGTATTTTCATTCCGCTCATCACCACCAACTGCATCGTGCTGGCGCGCACCGAAGCGTTCGCTTCCAAAAACCGCTTCCTACCTTCGGTCGCGGATGGCTTCGTGATGGGCGTTGGTCTCATGATCGTGTTGGTGATCTTGGGTGGTATGCGCGAGCTGGTGGGCAAAGGCACGCTGTTTTCCGGCATTGATCTCGTCTTCGGCGAAATCGCCAAACCTTGGGTATGGCACATCTTGCCAGACTACAAAGGCTTCCTGCTGGCCATCTTGCCGCCGGGTGCATTTTTTGAGTTGGGCTTGTTGATCGCCGGGAAGAATTGGCTCGATCAGCGCACGACGCGCGCTAACGCGGCAATACCGATTGCCTTGGCGCCTCATAGTTGACATAAGTTTCAGCGCGGATATCCCAGATCAGCCTACTCCAGGGCCGTGCAATGGATTGCGCGACTGCCTGAATCACATACAACTGATCTGGAAAAAAGTCGATCGGAAACCATTTTTATAGGCACCTGTTTTTACAGGTCGCCGAAAATTAGCAAATTTCCCGCAAAGTCTGTCAGTTGGCTTACCGTCCCACCGCACCACCGCCGTTGAAAATATAGCCTGTTGAGACCCGCCGGCAGAACAGGAACCTGAATTGACCATCGTGGGGGTTTTTATCAAACGGCTGAAATGCAGCGGGAGCAGAAGTTCAGGCGGCTTGCGTCGAACGTCGCTTACTCGGCCGAAGGCGACGCCGGTCTTTAGACCACTAGTGGCCGTTGTGCATGGAAGACCGGACATTGGG
>JANOTC010000100.1:0-2849 GCA_031416175.1 Gammaproteobacteria bacterium | reverse complement strand
AGGCCTTATTTCTTTATTATTCAGTTGGTTAGTGAATTTTATTTCGCGTATTTGAACTCCGAAACTTGAGTTATAGAACTGCTGTGCGGACAGTGACGAATTGGCGTAGGGGTCTGACGCGCTAGTGAGTAGGCCAATGCGGTTCTGTGCGTAGGTGTAATAACGCGTTATGAGACCGTCAGTCGCCAACGCGTCCATGTCGGTCTTCGTTACCGTGGTGTACACATCGGGCATTACGGTAAGTTTAAAACCGTCATTGCCGAGAAACGCATCGCCCTTAATGTGAATTCCCCGTTTCTGTATCCAGTCCCGCAGTTGTCCGGGTGGCAGAGTGGCGTAGAATATCTTCTCGATGGTCGGATTTTGGCGTTTGAATTCATCGACCAGCAGGTCCATGACGACAAACTGGTTCCCCGCCATGAACAGCCGCAGATCGGCGTCATAGGGGTTGCCGTGAAATTGCGTGATGATTTCCTGCTCGGAGACCGTTGTAGAGCTAAATACCGGTTCCATTTTGCTAACCTCGTCGGCGAACGCTACGCTGCAACTCAGTAACGTTGCGAGCGTGAATCCCATGAACTTATGAAGTACATTTTGCGTCATTTACACTCTCCACTTAAATAGGATTTTGTGAGACAAAAGGCGTCTGTAGCATGACGGTTGTGCAAGTCGGCGTCTATCCTGCTGAGTATAAAATGAAAGAAAAAAGTGTTCATGTACAACGGTTCGAAACACTCGTCCGTTCTTGCGTCGCCATCACCCGTGGCGGTTGGTTCGCAATTATTAAACCGCGATAGCTTGATGGAAATTGACTTAATAGCGCGCGAGGGTGCACCGATGGCTGAAGTGGTGGACGAAATTAAGCGGATTCTTATCGCGCGACACAACAAAGAAGATTTCACCGTCACCACGCAAAAGGAGATGCTGGATGTGCTGGGTTAGGTGCTAGATGTGCTCACATTTTATGTTGGCGCGCTGGGTGGAATTTCTTTGTTCGTAGGCGGCATCTGAATGCTCACTATTATGACAATTTCCGTCACAGAACGAACTGGGGAAATCGGGTTGCTACGTGCGCTCTGTGCCAAACGTAGCCACGTGTTGACTTTGTTCGTGGGTGAAGCCATTGCGCTTTCTGTGGTGGGCGTTCTTCCCGCGCGTCGAGCAGCGAATCTTGATCCGGTGGTGGCGTTGCGGGCGGAATAGTGTCACGGAATAGGCATAGAGTTAGAACGGTGGACGCGGAGCGCCTGGAATTGGATCGTTATTGTTCTATGTTTAGCTTGGTTTGAACTACATTCCAATGTCGGTCACAAGAGAATAGGCTAGTCATCGAAAACAGGTCTTGACTCGCTCGCATAACCACCTACCATGAATAGATATCGAACGAGGAAAAATTCTCAGGGACGCAGTGTTCATGCTTTGGCTGGCATTCAAAATACTGCTTCAGGAACGGGGTAGGCTAGTCATTACGCTGCTTGGCATTGTCTTTTCGACTGTGCTAACGCTGGTGGAGGTAGCCATTTATCTCGGCATGATGGGCAACGCCACGAGCGTTGTCAGGCACACCGACGCTGATATTTGGATTGTGTCAAAAAACATTCCTAACTTTGATTTCACTCAGCCATTCCCTGCCTACCGCATAAACCGAGTTCGTGCCCTTGACGAAGTGTTGTGGGCGGAAAAAATTCATGTGTGGTTTGCCTTTCTTAAACTTGCCGACGGGCGTCGCGAGCAAGCGCAGGTGATTGGATTTAATCCAGACTCGGGAATCGGTGGTCCATGGTCGATGTCGGTGGGTGTTCCGGCTGACGTCAAAGGCGGGCCTTATATCATCATGGACGAGAGCTCGCGACAGCGGTTAGGCAAGCTTGAATTGGGTTCCTTGTGGGAACTTAATTTATTTCGCGAGCAATCATTCAAGTTGGTGGGGCTGTCGCGTGAAGCGCTTAGTTTTACGACCATTCCGGTGTTATTTACTTCCTATTATCAAGTAGACAAGAACTTGATGGGCACTGATTTTGAGGGCCAAACTTCGTTCATTGTGGCCAAATTAAAAGACCCAGATAAATTGGAAAGCGTGTTAAAAACGATACGAAGCGCATTGCCCGACAATGATGTTTACACCAAACAAGAATTCATCAATCGCACCGTAAATTATTGGACCGTTGAAACGGGCATGGGTATGGCGTTCTTTCTCACGGCGATCCTCGCTGTATTAATTGGCGGTGCTATTGTAGGGCAAACAACCTATGCGGGAACCATTGAACACCTGCGGGATTATGGCACGCTCAAAGCGATGGGCGCACGAAATCGCGACATCAACGTGATTATCTTTACGCAAGCGGCAGTGAGTGCATTACTAGGTTTTGTGATCGGCGTTGTACTTACCTTTGGCCTTCGCAATGGTATTGAGCGCGCTGGCGTGGCGATGCAGATGCCCACTATCTTATTGGCAATCGTGTTAGCAGTGATTATGACCACGTGTTTGGGCGCTGCCTATATTTCAGTGCGCAAGGTGAAGTCGCTCGATCCCGTCATGGTGTTTCGCGAATGATTAGTCCACCTGAGGTGATACTTGAAGCCCGTGCCGTGAGTAAAGTGTATGGTGAGGGTGCGGGAAAAGTGGTGGCATTGGAGTCGGCGACCGTTTCACTGCCGCGCGGCGAGGTGCTGCTCATTATGGGGCCGTCTGGTTCGGGTAAAACGACGCTATTATCTATTTTGGGCTGCATACTTCGGCCCACACAGGGGGCGGTGTTAGTAGACGGCCGCGATGTAAGCACGTGCGATGAATCTGAGTTACCCAATATTCGGCGAAAAAACTTTGGATTTGTATTTCAGTCGTTTAA
>JANOTC010000099.1:0-5740 GCA_031416175.1 Gammaproteobacteria bacterium | reverse complement strand
TTTTGAAGCACCAAGCTCGCTGGAGGTTGCCATTGCCTTTGCGCAGCAAATTCGATCAGCGGGAAATGCCATCTGTTTAGCGCCCGGCAAAAATCATTGGGATTTGTTTTTACAATGTACGCAATCAATCGCTGCGCAGGGCAATGACATACCCGATGCTTACCATGCGGCGCTGGCGTTGGAGTGGGACTGCGAGTGGGTCAGTACTGACAAGGGATTTCGCCGCTTCAAAGGGTTGCGTGTACGCCATCCGCTTAAATAGGCGCTAATTGTGCCAAGGAAACCTCGCTTTTTTGTGCGCGGCGCAGCCGTCCATGCGGTTCAGCGCGGTCATAACCAATCTGCTGTTTTCTTTGCGGACCTTGATTACCTTGAGTATCTACGTTGCGTGAAACAGGCGGCGGATAGCGGTGGATGCCAGGTACATGCCTACGTTCTAATGACCAATCATGTACACTTGCTGTTAACGCCAGAACGGCCAGATTCGGTGGCCTATTTGTTTCAGAGTATTGGGCGGCATTTTGTGCGGCACATCAACGCGACGTATCAACGTCGTGGTGGTTTGTGGGAGGGGCGATACAAGTGCAATGTGATTGAATCGCAGTCTTACCTGCTGTCATGCATGCGTTATATCGAGTTGAATCCGGTGAGAGCGGGCATGGTGGATCATCCCGCCAAATACCGCTGGTCCAGTTACGCGGCCAATGCGCTAGGGGTAAGCAATGCCGTTTTGACTCGTCATGCCGATTATGAGGCGTTGGGACAGTTGCCTGATGCTCGCCAGTCTGCATATAGAAGCCTGTTTGACGGAATGGTGAGTGCCGATGAGTTGGTGCAATTACGCAGTGCTTTACAAACAGGGACACCCTTGGGCAACGCACGTTTCAAAATGGAAATTGAAGCGGCATTGAACGTAAAGCTTGGCTTTGCGCGTCGTGGCAGGCCGAGGCGCTCTTAACGTCAACAATCATTTCTGATCGTGTTGAATCCATCCGCGTATATAATGCGTCGATCTCAAACAGTGTTTTCAGGCGGGCTGGGAAAATGTCACTAAGCGATAATTGGTATACCGAAATTCATGGGCAATATGGTACGGCGTTTTCTTTAAAGATTAAGCGCAAACTGCACGACGAGCAAAGCCCTTATCAGCGGGTTGAAATTTTCGAAACGGAAACGTTTGGAAACTTAATGACGCTGGACGGCCTGGTGATGGTGACCACGCGCGACAATTTCGTTTACCACGAAATGATTACCCATACGGCGCTGTTTACTCATCCCAATCCTAAGCGGGTACTGATCATCGGCGGCGGTGACTGCGGTACCTTGCGCGAAGTGCTGAAGCACCCCGGTGTGGCGCAAGTTGACCAAGTGGAAATTGATGAGCGTGTGACGCGCGTGGCGGAAATTTATTTCCCGGAATTGTGTGAGTCGAATCACGATCCGCGTGCGCGTTTGTTGTTTGTTGATGGCATCAAATGGGTGAATGATGCGAGCGACGGTTCGTATGATGTCATCATTATTGACAGCACCGATCCGGTTGGCCCTGCCGAAGGTTTGTTTTCGCAGCCTTTTTACGAGCAATGCATGCGCGTGTTGGGGCCGCATGGCTTGGTGATTCAGCAAAGCGAGTCGCCGTTGTTGCACATGGGGATTTTGCGTGGCATGTATAGCGCGATTAAAGGCGCAGGCTTTATTGACTCATTGACGTTCTTTTTCCCGCAGGTGAGTTACCCGTCGGGCTGGTGGAGCACGACGATGGCGTGCAAAGACATGCCGATTGCGGATTTCCGTCAGGAAGATGCGGCGCATAAAATTTTCTCGACGCGATATTACAACGCGGCAGTGCATCGTGCGGCCATGGCGGCGCCAGAGTTTTTCTATAAGGAACTAGGCGCCTAGTCGTTGCGCGGAGGTCGATAGATTTGATCGGAATTATTCGACAGTAGAATTGGCGCTGAGGGGTACACTATCATGCGTAATGATGGTGGCGAGTCGATATTTTTATAAATTCACAATGAGGAGCGAGTGATGACTGAACCCGTAATAGCCCAGAAAACTCCTTACGTATTAGATTTAGAGCCTGGCACGTATTATTGGTGCTCGTGCGGCAAGTCGGCAAAACAGCCGTTTTGCGATGGTTCGCATAAAGGGTCGGAGTTTACGCCTGTGGCGTTGACACTGGACAAGGCTAAGACTGTGTTTTTGTGTGGATGTAAGCACAGCGCGAACAAGCCGTTTTGCGACGGTACGCACGGAAGTCTTTAAGTAGCGTTAGTAAGTCACATTGCCTACGGGGTCGCGCGGGTTGAGTTGCTTGCGCGGCGTGTGACGAACAGAAAAAGGGCGGCTATCTGGCCGCCCTTTTTTGTTTTTTAATCTCATCGATAGACATCTCGCCGGTTACTTCATCCATAAAATCAACGATGCGCCGCGCCGTTTGCTTGTCCAGTTTTCGAAGCTGCTTTTTGGCCGTCTCGGTATAATCAATCGTCCAAGCCAAGCTCTTTCCTTACTTCTTCACTGGAATAGACTTTTTCGTCACCTTTGCGGACACGTTCCAGTGTCGCGGCGGCCAGATAGTAGTCTTCTAGATCGTCTAAGCCATTCTTGACTAATTCACGAAGATAATAGGCTTTGCTGCGGCCTGTTTGGGTAGCCAAATTATTTAGCCGCCGCTCAAGTGTAGGATCAAGGCGGATTGATGTGGCCATGCGCTCACCCTCAGATGAATGAATACATGTATTCATTGTAGTGCGCCCACCGGCGTTCTGCAATCAGTTCAGGGTAGTTGATCCGGTTGTTTCACGCCAAGCCATCTGGTGCGATCAGCACCACACCGGAAAAATACGTTGTATAGCGCCGAGTGTCTCGGGTCAAAATTGAATGCCCCGATACGGCCGCGTGGGCGCCGATAAAAAAATCACCGAGGACATTGCTCTTCGTTCCCCCTTGTCGGCGGTAACGTACAAACGCTTTCCCTGCCAGAAACAAAGCCGAGCGCGGCATCTCGAGCATCGCCAGCCCAAGGTCGTCGATGGTCATATCCAGCCCTTCCACCGTCGAGAAAGCCAACGATAATTCGGAATAGATGATGGGGTTGATGGCGAGCTGATGAATCTTCGACTGGGCGCGTAACTGACCTATCGACCAGTCGGCCCACTCTGGATCGTTTTCCAGAACGTCGACCAGCACGTTGGTGTCGACCAGCAACATCAATCTTCACCGCGCAGCAAAGCCATTAGTTCGTCCGTCCGCCACTTGACATCAGCCTTACCGCGGGCAGCCTCAAAGCGGTCAGGCTTACGGCTGGGGCGCGCGCCAACCTTGTGAATCACCACGTCGCCCTCACGATTGACGGCAAAATCAACAGCGCACCCCGGCGCCAAATTCAGGGCATCGCGGATTTGCTTGGGAATGGTGACCTGGCCTTTACTGGTTAGTGTGGACGACATCCGCTTTTCTCATCTTGGTATTACACTGAAATTTATTGTAATACCGATGGCAGCTGCACGCAAATTTCGGCGGGGTAAACAAGGTTCGCGCTTAAAACTTTTCCGATTGATTGCATGTAGCCAGCTTGGCTACAAAACCATTTGCAAGATTCAAAAATTTAGCTGTTCAAAAGCGATGCCCAATACGCTCGCGACGCGGCGAAGGGTCGATTTGCGGGGGCGTTGAGATGTTTCGATTTGCGCATACGCGGCCTGCGAAATTTCGAGACGCGCCGCTACTTGGACTTGCGTCAAGCCCAAGTACTCGCGCCAGGCCCGCATTGGCGCCATGCCATCTTTCAATACCATGCCAGCGATTTCGTTGGGAACTAAATGGTGCTCGCGGTCATACTGTTGCAAAAAATCTTCATACGGCACCACAACAAATGCGGGCTTGCCGTCTGCTCCAAGGATGGTTTGGTACTTAATAGGTGCGTTCATCGCGCTTCAGCCATTCGCTATTTTCAGAGCCTTTTTGAATGTTTTCAGATCGTCAACGGGGAACATTTTATTTCGGCCAACCGTGGAACTCGAATTCAGTTTATTACTGGCGACAAACCGCCTGAAGGTCGACATTGAGACCTCCAGATATTCGGCCGCTTCCTGAGCCGTAAAGTTATCGCCTGTGAGATGTCCAAACACTTGTTCGTGAGTCATGTCATCGCCAGGGAAAGCATTGGCAGATAAGATCACGAAAAATTTCTGCCGCTCGGTTGTCGGCATTTGCTTGAGATCTCGATACAGTTCCTCGGCCGTCATTGCATGCGCCATTCGCTTACCCCTCTGATTTTAGATACCGCTTAAGTTCGTCATAGAAATTTTCGTGCAGGCCCACCTGTGTCATGAGTTAATTATTAGTCATTTTTGACAATATATTAATCCATTTGCCCGCATCGTCAACACGCAAAAAAAAGGGGCGGCACAATGGCCGCCCCTCGAAATCAGTTGGCTCATCCTTGAGCGCGGTTATTCACATTATAGTCATTACTATTTGCCCTTTGCTGCGGCCTCCAACATGCGTTGGGCAGCGGCGGCGTCGTAGACTGGAGCTTTGGGTTTCCAGTAATTGGCCTTGGATGAATTTGCATCGTTAACCTGCACATTCATGCCGTGACCTGCCCAACCGCCACCTTCGATTTCACCGTCGGTGTTGACGTCGATATGCGCTGGGCTGCCCCCGCTGTTGAACGGTGCCAAGAAGCTAAAGGTGTAGTCACCCGTAGTAGCGTCTGGGCCTTCCAACAAGATCGGCTTAGCCCCATTTGGCGCATTCGCCTCGGTGGTGTATTGAGCCATTACGCACTTGCCCGTGTTGTCGCACTGGTTGAAGTTGGCTCTCACGTTCTTGGGAATAAACGCGAGGGAAACTCCCGTAGGTTTAGCCACAATTTTGCCCGATACCAAGCTCTCGGTCGTCACCTTCGTGCTGGAACCCTCTACCGGTGTAGTCATTGTCACGAAGCGTGGTTTCATCACGCCGTTCGTGGTGTTGATCTGCACGTGGGCGGAATTCCAGTCGCTGTCGTTGATGTTGAGGTTATTGAAACCTTCCCACAACGACACTACGAACGAGAAGCTGCCATTGGCCGCGATGTCAAAGTCACCAAACGCGCCTTCTGCGTTATAGTGGCCCTTGCCGGTCTTGTCGACCTTCGCTCCCTGTACAACACCGCTAATGGTAACCTCATGGAGTGAGCCAGCATTCCAGGGAACGTTGCCGCATGGATCTTTGAATCCATACGAATTGGTTTCCTGTTGCAAGGTTGCGCCCGCTACATCAATCGTCAACGGAGGTTTTGGCAACTCATTAGTGTTGTTGGCATTTATGTCAATATGGAAGCCGGGTTGGCCAGGCACTGTGTCGATGTTGATGTTAGTCATCATCTTCGGGTACACCTTGACGCCGTCCATGCTCCATGGGTAACTGCCATCGACTGCCACATCCGCCGCTTTAGTCGTATAGTTGACGTTGCGACCGCAGACGTGCACTTGTGCACGGATTGGACGTCCCGCTATGTTCGAGATACCAAACACGGACACACTTGCCGTCTGTATAGGCGAACTCCAACTACCGAAGCTCAGGCTGTTCTGGATGTTTGCCGGCGTTTTTACGCATTCCGGCGGTGGCAACATGCCCGGAGGTGGTGTTATGGAACAGTCGACCGGAGGTGGTGTACCGCCCGTTGGAGGCGGTTGCGTACCGCCCGTTGGAGGCGGTTGCGTACCGCCCGTTGGAGGCGGTTGCGTGC
>JANOTC010000098.1:0-3456 GCA_031416175.1 Gammaproteobacteria bacterium | reverse complement strand
ATTTCAAACGCCATAAATTGTTTAAGATAACGCATAGCGTTGCGTTCGACAGTTTGAGCGACAGGCATTAGCCAATCCTTATGACGATAACTTCGCTGCACATATCCGCCATGGCCTTAGTGATAGGCCAAATACAATCGTCTCGCGTCCGTTTTCTTGATTCCAAGCGTACGGTGAGTCACGTTGCAATACCAACCGACAAAATCCACCGCGTCGGCAAAATTTTCGCGATCCGCCTGTTTGTGATTTGATTTTTTGCGGTATAAGTCCCAACTGGCGTCAATCGCTTGCGAATAACCAAAGGCGCTACTCGGTCTGGGCAAGGGAATTATGCCGAGAAACCAATCACGTGGCGGTTGCGCATTGCTGATGAAGCTCGACTCCTGCCGCACAATGGCCATTTGCACGGAAATGGGGATGCCCCAGCGTCGGTAAGCCCGATCTGCGTGCTCATACCAATTGGCTTTTTCACTAAAGAGTTTACACACATTGGCGATTTGCCCAGGTGGCGGAGCCGGTGCTTGTGTAGTATTACTCAAAACCACCATCCAACCTAAACCGATGAAAAGTGCCAGCGCTGTGACGAATTTGTACTTGACCAGTATTCGAAACGGCCAGGTGAGTAACGACGATTTGCGTTTAGCCATGCGAACGAAGTAACATCTATTAGCCTAACTTGCGACCGGACACAACGGGCACATGCCATACGGCATAGTGCGGGGGTGTCTCAATGGCATAAATTATTTTGTTAAAGTCTGCGGCGACATCTTTACTGTTTCGACCGGTGGCCTCTGCGAGCACCGACGAATAACCGTCTCTAGGCTGTAATGATTCCGGAAAAGATGGCACGCGGAACACGCATTGTATCAACAGTCAAAAAATCCATCGCGATATTTTGATACCCTGCACGTTCGAGCAATGCCGGTGAGTGGCGACCAATGTGGGCATCGCAGTTCATGCGCCGCAAATAAGTCAATGCATGCTGGTTCCAGAAAAGATCTGAGTCGAATCCCGGCGTAGCCATGTGCAACATGCCGTAGTCTTCTGTTAGCAAATGCAACCAACCAGCCGGTTTGAGCACACGGCCCAACTCCTTCAGCACGCGCGGAAATTCCGGCACCGCCTGCGACATATGGCGACACACCACCAAATCAAAGTGCGCATCAGGAAATGTCAATGCATAGGCGTCGCCCTGTTGGTAGCGAATTCGATCATCACCATCGACCGTATCACGCCGTGCCCGCGTCAGATTGGCATCTAAGATATCGACGCCGAACAGCTGAGCCTGGGGATAACGTTGTGCCAATCGACGCGTGATTTCTCCCGTACCGCAACCGATATCCAATATTTTTAATGCCCCGCTCAAGCTGTAGCGGTCAAATAATGAATGCTCTTGCGGCCACGTCGCTTGCGCTTGATAACTCAAGTTTCGCGCCATCGACTCGTCGGCCATTTGCTCAGCCTGCGGATTGTGCTCTTGCTTCATTGAAATCTCCAGGATGATAGAACAACCTTACATATAAAATGTATTGTTCGTAAATTTTTTGCTCGCACATCCAAATTTCTTTTACTTGCGTATATGCTTTAGAAGTACCCTACCAACCAACTTCATGTAATAGATTATGGATTCTACAATTCAACGTGTCGTCCGGCCAAGGTCCGGTCATATAATAGGGTCTTTGACCAACTTCGTGTCAGACGTTTGCACGATATTACGCGGGTGGAAGAGTCGATATGAGAAAACAGCCAGTCCGCCATGAAGAGGTCATCGACACCGACTTGCTCGGTGAATTGTTACAAGCCGTCCCACCGCAAATGCCACCGCCAGGTCTTAGAGCCAAAGTGCTTGCCCGCGCGTTGGGCGCCCGTGTTCTAACAGATACAAGAAAAACGACTCCTTTCGGCGGCTATTTGGACTCTTTTATGATGATGTTTGATCTCGATATGGATCGTTCCAGTGAGATCCTCAAAAAGGCAGCATCGCAGGACTCTGACGCCTTCGCCTCGTGCCCTATTCCCGGTGCGCAACTTTTCTATTTCAGTGGTGGCCCGCGCGTCGCCACCGCCACCTGCGGTGTACTAAAAATAGCGGCAGGTGCGGTTTTTCCTTCGCACCAACATGAAGGCGATGAACACGTGCTCGTACTGCAAGGCCACGCGACTGAGAATTCGGGACGCATTTATCAGCCCGGCGACGTCGTCCATCAAAAACAAGGCTCGCGCCACTCATTTCGGGCGCACAGTGATGGACCTTTGCTTTTCGCCGTCGTGCTGGAGAAGTCTAATAAATGGCTAATCGGGCAGATTATTTTGGATTTTGTGTTTAAGAGGTGGCGGTTTTCTTGATTTGGATGTGCTCATCAGCGCCCCCAATCTCCTTCTCCTTCGCCTACCCATACACGATATTGCGTTCAGCGAAGAGCAACTGCTATGACAGCGACACTATGACAACGACACCCAAGATTGTACTACGCCGTCATCTGACTCCCTGCCGCGTGATTTGCCATTCTCACTTTTGATCGCTTGTCCGGCATACTCTTTAGTTACCAAAGACGCGACAGGGTCTCCCAGGTTGCCGATTATTCCGATTGTCTAACATGCCATGCTCTCAGACCCCGGGGAAGCAGTACAGTGAAGGCTCTTTCACACTGTACCGTGTTGACTTCTGCTCGTTCGACGGCATCGTCCTTCCCGTGTTCACCTCTGTCGAGGCTCAATCACTTCAGCTTGCGCTTACGGCCTATCAGCTTGCTCAATCTGTGCTTAACCTTTGGGATTACTCCCGCTGGCCCAAAGTTCGCTACCCAGTGGTTGGCCTACCTTGCTGGGACGGGATTCGCACCCGCTGGAATAATTGACCTTGCCTGGTCGCACTATAGTTCCTATCCTCTGCCGTAGATCGCACAGCAATTGCTGCGCAAAAATATCGCCAAAGCAAACTACAAATACTTCTCCGACCACCGCAACCAAGAAACTTTCGAGCGCTATAAAACCTACCGGCTGATGGTGTATCAACAATAATTTAAGAGTTCATTTACTTTACTGATTCCCAAACACATCACCCAACGCGTTATTGGCAAAGGTGTTTACCGTGCCTATATTAGTGTTCACCTGCGAATTGTCATTTAACCATATGCCGTAACTTGCGCTGAAACGAAGCACACTATTGGTGATTGCGGCACGCGATGGCGAGGAGGTGGTGCCATACACCACGACGTTTGCCGCGCTAATTCCACCACCGCCGCCGCCGAATTCGACGGTGACGTAATTCAACTCGTTTTTGACGTTGTTGGAGTACGTGAATTGAATGCCATTCCAATATCCCGCAGTCTGCTGCTCGCCCGTGAACAGTATCGGCTTGCTCGGCGTGCCGATGGCGGCAAGTGAGCCGGTGCTGCTGACGTAGAGTTCTCCACCCGCCCTGAAGATTAATTTCGCGCCTGCTTGAATAATCAG
>JANOTC010000097.1:0-3056 GCA_031416175.1 Gammaproteobacteria bacterium | reverse complement strand
CACGTTGGCCGCGGCGGGCGCTCCAATCGGGTCTCGCACACCCTTATCACATCATCATCAACGCCACGGCAACGTCGCGACCATCTGATACCAAGAAATTATAGGTTCGACACGCGGCGGCGGTTGCCATCGTCTCAACGCCAATTCCACGCCTGAGCAGCGGGGCAGTGAAGGCGGGTTTCGGAAAGACAAGTTTACTGCCCGTTCCTAGCAAGACGATTTCGGGTTTTAGCGCGGCAATTGTTTCGAAATGCGCCTCAGTCAATTCAGCGTGTGTCTGGGGTGCCCAATCTTCGATCAAGTTTCGCGGGGTAATGATAATGCTTCGTTGTACGCGTTTGGTAGGAAGCGGTGGCTCGCCCGGTGAGGGTTCCGCTCCGCGCTTATCTGACGGCAAATAAAGCACGATATGGCCGTCGCCATAAGAACGAATGATATAAACGCTTGGGTTGAAGTCTTGATTTACTTGCATGTGAGTTCCTCCCACTCTGGTAGAGTTTTTCTGTATTATACAAGGTGATTCCGTGCGAACAAAAGCTCGTTTGGCCTAATCCGAGGGTGTAAATTGCAAGCGCGCGCGAACGGTTCCTGCTCGGTCGTGGCGGGCCAATAACATTAACTCGCCCCCATTAGGTGCGTGGACAACCCAATCAAATTTAACGCGTTCAGTTGTTTCGTCCGCCACTTTTCCGGCCCAGCCGGTGGGCGAACTGGCTTTGTAGGCGCGCCCCTCAAGCTGCGCACCTTCCACTCGCGCCACTCCTGTCACTAATGATGCACCAGCGGGTAAAGTTATTTCGGCGATGACGCCGCGCACGATTTTGTTTTTTTGCGCTAACTTGGTGAGATAAGTCGGCAGCCAGCCTGTATTCCTAACGGCCAATCGTACCTGATAATGGTTATTCCCGAGTGGACTCACGTCTGCAGCAAGTAATTCCAATTTGGGTAATATTAAACAATGCCAGAGCAGCCACGCTGGAAATAGGGCGATTTCTTTTTCTAATAAACGTGGCGGTGGGTTCCAAAAACTATAAAGACTATTCCAACCCCCTAATTCGACCGGGCCGAGTTGTGGGTGTTCGAATTTATACCAGTCGACATAGCCTTGACCAGCCAGTTCGCGGTCGCTCCAGGCGAGCATTTTTAAGTCATCCTCAAACGGGTGGGTACGATACCAGTCAAAGAGCTTGAAGTCGGCAATGCCGGCTTGACGTTGCGGACTCCAGATTTCCACGGTCCAAGCAAACACGCCCTTGTTTTCATAGAGCCAGTCGTCGAGCGCGCCCGTAATAATTTCGTCGGGGTGATAGCGAAAGTCGTGATAGGCCGACACGGCAGGATAGCCGGTGCAGGCCGTTCCTTTGGCGCCAATCGTTTGGTAGGTCCAAAGATCCTCTGCCGGAAACTTGTCGTCGGGCCGATGTGAAAAAGGGCGCAACAGTGCGCCGCTATAACTATGAAAGGCAACGGCACCGCCGATATTGCTGTGTGTCGAAATAAAGTGTACCAACGCGCGGACTTCCGGTTCGGACGTCGGATATTCACCGGCGCCCGGCTGTTCATGCTCTTCGCGCCATTGACCGGGAAAGTTACGGTTCAAGTCGAGGCGTTCTTTCTTGGGCTGAAGGGGAATGAGTAAGCCGTCGTAATTTTCAATGGAACCTTCCGGCAGCAAGCGAAAGTAATTTCCGCCGACTTCGGTCGGTTCGCGGGGAACCAATAGGCGGGGTTCGCGCTCTGATGCTTTCCAGGCGCCGTCAGGGTCGGGCACGCGCATGGTCAAAAGCCGCCCGTCGCCATCAATGTCTTTGTTGATTAAACCGCCGATGGCAGCTTCATTGTAGGGGTAGGGCCGGGTTCCGGAGCGAATTAAAGTGGGGACGTCCGCTAAGGCCCATTCCGCGCCGTCAGGGTTGACGCGAGGGCAGATATAAAAGGCACGACTATCCAGGCAGCGGGCAATGTCCGGGTCGACTCCATAGCCGGTGACCAAGGTGTGGAGGAAATATAAACAGGCGGTTGATCCGGAGAGTTCGGCCGCGTGAATATTGGCATCTAACCAAAAGGCGGGTTTTTCGTTGTCTGGCCCAGTTGCGAATGCGGTAACGGTCAGTAACCAAATATCGCGCCCCTCGTAACTGTGCCCAATGGAGGCAATCCGCACGAGCTGCGGGTGTTCTAAGGCGAACTGGTGGAGTAAATCGGATAGCGCTGCGTAACGGTAATAACGGTCAAATCGTAAGGTCGACATGGCGGATTCCGATTCCAAGGGGTGAACGCGATGGGGCACGAGGATTATTGTAACGCCAAATGCGCGTGGTGATAGGCTGTTATCCGTCATCAGAACCACGTACAATTTGCGCGTATTAAAATGATTATGAGTAGACCTCGACCATGATTCGCCCCGCCACGCTGCAAGACCTAAAGGGCCTCGTGGCGATTGAAAACCGTTGTTTCGAGACAGACCAACTGTCTCGGCGCAGTTTTCGGCACATGTTGACCAAAGGCAACGCCGTCATCCTTGTCGATGTGACAAGTGGCGCGTGCCGTGGTTACACCATGGTTCTGTTCAATACGGGTACGTCGATGGCGCGCCTTTATTCGTTTGCCGTGCATCCTGACTACCAAGGTCGCGGACTGGCCAAGGCGCTCCTGGATGCCTCTGAAGATGCCGCCCGTGAGCATGACGCGTCCATGATGCGGTTAGAAGTGCGCAAGGATAATACGGCGGCAATCAGCCTGTATACCCGCATGGGTTACCGGCAGTTTGGCGTACATGAAGACTATTATGACGACCACATGGACGCGTTTCGTTTTGAAAAGTCGCTTGTGCCGCATTTGGCGCAAGGACTGGTGCGCGTCCCGTTTTACGAGCAAACGCTTGATTTCACCTGCGGCCCGGCCGCCATTTTGATGGCGATGCACACAATCGACTCCAAAGTGCCGATGAATCGCGTCACTGAGTTACGCATTTGGCGAGAGTCGACTACTATATTTATGACGTCGGGCCATGGTGGCTGTGGCCCCTACGGCATGGCGCTATCAGCCTACAAGCG
>JANOTC010000096.1:0-5470 GCA_031416175.1 Gammaproteobacteria bacterium | reverse complement strand
TTTTGTACTCAAGTCTGGCCCGTTGTCCGTTGTGTCACCCACGGTCGCATCGTGGCAACTCAACCCACAACTATTAAATTTGTTATCCCACAAATACGAATACGTGTCTTTTTCCTCTTTCTTCGCGCAGCCAAACATCGCCGTCGCCACCATTGAAATGCCAATAAGCCGGACTATCTGGCGATTTCTTGCCACATTATTGAAAATATTCATGACGGTTCATTTTGCTCCCTAGGGTTCATGCTGATTGCAACACGTGTAGACTTTCGCCGCTACCTCGGCATCAAGAACTGCGCCAGACGCGCGCTAACAGTCCTATGTTAACGAGGTGGCGCAGAAAGGTGGTTTTACCGACTTGCCGGGCGCCAGTGACAAGCAGCACGGGAAACTGTGTGTCTGCCTTGGTGAAAAAAGCATCAAGCGTTCGCTCCAGGTACAGTGAGATGTCTCCCGTCCTATCGTCCAAAATGCAATGCAACTGCATTTTGGACGATAACGAAGGATTAATCAATTTAGATAACGACTTAACACCGTAATAGAGACTCAATCCATTCAACCAAGGATCGATCGGCCACACTTTTTTCGCCACCCAATTCGCGGTGATGAAATTGTCTTTTTAGAAAAATGGCGCTTATAGTATCGTTCCTATCTTTCAGGCTCGAACGTCAAAACGTGAAAATTCGAAAATTCTCCCCAAAATCTCTCTGCACAACAGGCTCAATTGTGCTGATCATTTTGTTCCTCCAAGTTGCGTGCTCGAGTGTGCCAGTCGCCTCTCTTTGCTCTGGCGCAGGATGCTATGCAATCGCAAAGTCGGAGCCATGGCCCAATAATGTCGTAGTCTCAGGCATTTCATTGACTTTTCGCGGCATTAGCATGGTCATTCCATCGGACCCGTCCGCCATGGCGTCACTGCCAGACGCATTGTTAGTGAAGTATGCCGATGGTGCCTCGGTCCTTGTCGCACTGACCAATGGCCGCGGTTCGCTCAGTCCGGTTCCGCCGGGAATTAGCGCACGTGAATGGGCAGACGTACTTTTTAGTCGCACGCCAAACGACATCAATCCAAACGCTGTACTTGCTAACAACAAATGGGAAGAAATCATCCAGAGTAAGGCGGTCATGATTGGCGATGGGTTGGTTTCCGTGTACCGTCAAACACCCATTACGCTCTACCGGGTCAGGAGCGAAACTTTGCAACCTTATTCAGATGACATGATAATTTTTGATGACCGCAAGGCAGACGAGTTCTTTCGAATTGGCACAAAGAACTTGCCTCACGCTTTGGTCGACAAAATTCTAGCCAGCATTAAAATCAAATAGCGCAATTTTTAGGTGATGATCTAAATGATGACAGACAGCCAAAAACAAGACGTTAAGGTGATTATCGAATTCATGTTCGATGGTCATATGCCACAAATGGAAATCAACGAGCGGGTTGCGGAAGTCGCGTGGGAAATGATGCAGCAAGCAAAGACATGTTCAAATGGCATGGACTTCGTTCCCCGCCCGACCGGCTTCAAGCCAGGTCTTGCCTACATCGCAATTCAACTTACTCAAATTGCATTGCGTCTACGCACCGGAAACGGAATCTATATCTCTTGCAAGTCGGCGGTCGCCTACAAATGGAGTCACGAACTTCAGCTTGCGGGTATGGGTATGTGAAGGTAGAAACGGCGTGCGTGAAAAACAAGAAGCCATTAATTTGGTAAAAAAATAGCAGTCATTGCCATCAGCCACTGCAAGGGCTTTCTCGACTATCGACTAACACAGCCGTGCCCAATCCGACGACACAACAGCCTGGCTGTTCGTCACTCGACCGTCCTGCGCTTTTAATTTTAAATTAAAGTTTCAGCGTCAAAATACCGTCTAAGGCAATGGCGTAACTTGAAATTACCACCAAACAGTCTATCACCAATAATTTCAGCCTGTTTCAAGGAGCCTGACTTGAAAAATAATGTGCTCGCCCTCATTCTCGTTGCAGGCATTCCTGCCTGTGCAACCTACCAACCCTTGCCTATCCCAACCGCGCCGCAGCTCGCGACAGAAGTGCCTCACCTTCTAGTACAGTCAACCCGCATGCCACCTGGAGCCTTGGCTTCCCACCCTTTTGACCCGGCCGACGGTCTGGACATGACCGAAACCGCGATGCTGGCCGTCGCCAATAACCCGGCCCTCAAAGTGGCGCGAAGTGAGGCAGGTGTCGCGACCGCGCAGGCGTTTGCGTCCGGGTTGCTGCCAGATCCACAGTTGAGTTTCAGCCAAGATTTGCACACGACCGATAGTGCCGCCAGTGTCAGCGCTTTTAGCGTAGGGCTGAGTTACGACGTAAACGCACTGCTCACGCGCTCAACAGCGAAAAACGCCGCCGAGGCGACGCTACGCCAGACTGATCTGAATCTACTGTGGCAAGAATGGCAGGTGGTCAGTCAAGCGCGTTTGATATTTGCGCGTAGTGTGGGGCAACAACAACTGCTCTCGGTTCTGCAAAAGGAGCATGACTTACTTCTTGTGCGCTATCAGCGTACACAATCGGCGCTAAAGAGCGGTAATTTGACACTTGATGCCGTCAATGGCGACCTTGCCGCATTGCAAACGTTAGAAACGTCGATGAATGATCTTGATCGCCAGATTAATTCCAACCAACAAGACCTCAATGCGTTACTAGGCCTTGCGCCAGAAGCGCGTGTTCACCTTGTGGGCGAAGCTCAACTATCGTCTGTTACCAACAGTGAGATCGCGACAGCCGTGCAACAAATTGCACAGCGGCGCCCCGATTTACTTGCGCTAGAAGCGGGCTATGAGAGCCAGGAATTACATTTTCGACAGTCAGTTCTGGCTCAATTTCCAGCACTAAATATTGGCCTCACGCACTCGCGTGACAGTGCGGGCTTGTTTACACAAGGTCTTGGCATAACGCTTAGTTTGCCTATTTTTAATCGAAATCGTGGCAATATTGCAATCGAAGAGGCAACCCGTCAGCGCCTTCGCGACGAATATCAAATGCGCCTTAACGGCGCAGCGGCCGATATAGCCCGCGTTGTGCAAGACGAGAAATTACTCGACGCACAGTTACACAACGTGGCAAGCGGTTTGGGCGTGCTTGCGCCGGCGGCAGCGCGGTCCCAAACAGCGTTTGACACGGGCAATATTGATATTTTGACGTATACCAATTTTCACACCGCCTGGTTAGCCAAACAGGCGGAAGCGATAACGCTTCGGCAGACCCTTCAGGAACAGCGAATTACGCTGCTAACACTCATTGGCGGTGAATTTTCCGCCACACGTAAGGTGGTTACACCATGAAAAAATCAATGCTGGCTTTATTAATAACAGTAAGTATGAGCCTTCCCGTCGTGGTAACGGTCGCGGAAGAAGAGGCAGCGGCTGAAGGCGGTCAAGAAGGCGTAAGCGTTCTTGTAAACGCCGATTTGATGCGCAAGCAAAAAGTGTCAGAAACACTCACCGCCTATGGTTCGGTGATGTCGGCGACAGGGGCGACGGAAAACATCAGCTTTGCGCGCCCGGTTCAAGTTCTAAGATTTTTGGTGGCGCCAGGGCAGGTGGTGCAACGTGGTACGGCAATGTTAGAAATAGCCACTGACCCGTCCATTACGGCGGCCTATCGACAAGCCGAGGCTGCGGAGAGTTTTGCACGTGGCGAGCTTAAACGGGTAGAGGAATTGACATCGCAACAGCTTGCGACCCAATCCCAAGTGGCGGCGGCGCGACGCGCACTCGTGGATGCGCAAACGGCATTGGAAGCACAACGGGTGTTAGGTGGTGGTCTCGATGTGCAAACGGTTTCCGCGCCATACGACGCCATTGTTGCAACGCAAAATGTGCAGCAGGGTGATCGCGTCCAAGCGGGCACTGCCGCGCTGCAATTGGCGAAACTGGGCGCATTACGGGCACTATTAGGCGTGGAGCCGGAAGACGCCAGCCGAGTCCGGGTGGGTATGCCGATCAAACTCACGTCCGTATTCGGCGCTAATAAGCGCGTCGAGGCGAAGATTTCTCAAGTTTTTGGTGTTATTAACCCGCAAACGCGGCTAGTCGATGTCGCGGTTGAGCTTGCGGCCAACCAAAAGGGGCTCTTGCCTGGAATGCAAGTGAGCGGGCTTATCCAGCTTGGTTCACAAGAGAATTGGGTCGTGCCGCGTTCCGCCGTATTGCGGGATGAAGTGAGTGCCTACTTGTACCAAATCGTAAAAGGGCACGCCAAGCGTGTTGACGTGGCCCAAGGCCTGGAGAGTGCAGGTCTTGTCTCCGTGTCAGGTTCTCTGGATACCAAATTGAAAGTTGTCACACGCGGCAACTATGAACTTAAAGACGGCATGGCAGTGCGGGAGAGCGTGCGATGAATTTTGTTGTGTGGATGCAGCATCATCGCCGGTCCGTTTTATTTTTTCTGTCCATGTTGGCGCTCGGTGGACTCTTTGCCGCCCTTAAGCTCCCGGTTACATTATTTCCGAATCTCGATTTTCCCCGTGTTGTGGTTTCGCTAGACGCCGGTGATCGGCCTGCGGAACAGATGGAAGTCGAAGTCACCATGTCGGCGGAAGAGGCGATTCGCGCCGTGCGCGACGTCTTAAATGTCCGCTCGACAACAAGCCGTGGGGCGGCGGAAATATCCGTCAACTTCGCTTGGGGAACGGACATGGCCTTGGCCACCTCCGAAGTCAGCCAAGCCACCTCAAAGATCTTGCCTCAGCTTCCACCGGGCACAAAAATAACAACAAGGCGAATGGATCCCACGGTATTCCCAATCTTGGCCTATAGCCTTACCTCGGATTTACTCCCGCTAACGGAGTTGCGTGATATCGCGCAATACCAATTGCGTCCAGCGCTGTCCGGTATTCAAGGTGTGGCACAAATTCAGGTGTCTGGCGGCGAACTTGACGAATACCAGGTGTTAGTCGAACCTGCACGATTGCAAGCGTATGGCCTGTCCATGGGGGACGTCTCGCGCGTGTTGGCCGCCGCGAATGTGGTCAATGCTGTTGGGAAAATTGAAGATCATTACAAGCTCTATTTGGGTATCTCTGACACACGCTTAAAGGGCCTGGAGGACATAAGACAGACCGTGCTAAAAACCGGCGCTAATGGCTTTGTTCGCCTGGGGGATGTCGCCACCGTTGAGCGCGGCACGGAACCGCAATGGATACGTGTAAACGCCGATGGGCATGATGCAGTCCTGCTGGAAGTCTATCAGCAACCCGGCAGCAATAGCGTACAAATTGCGGACAACATCAAAGCAAAGTTAGACAGCTTCCGTGCGCAACTGTCCAAAGACGTGAAAATCGCCAATTGGTATGATCAAAGTCAGTTAGGATTTGGCCAAACATAACTTACCGAAAACCACTTTCTACAGGGATGGCGCGATAATTCCATCGCGGGAGATGCCCATCAAAGACGATGCGGATGTTTTCGAGGAAGTCGGCGGCACATTTTTTCCCCGTGGTGTAGA
>JANOTC010000095.1:0-1583 GCA_031416175.1 Gammaproteobacteria bacterium | reverse complement strand
CTGCTGCAAGATTTACAAGAACGCACCGGCTTGCGTTGCACCTTTTCCTGCACACCCGAAACAGAACGCTGCCGCTTCGGACGTGAAGCGGAAATCGCCATCTTTCGTATCGTGCAAGAAGCGCTCACCAATGTACAGCGCCACGCTCAAGCCAGCAGCGTGCGTCTCGAAGCACAGTCTGAGCAAGGCAATCTGCTGCTGCTCGTAACCGATGACGGCAAGGGCATGCGGGTACCCGCGCAACCCACAACCTTTGGCTTGCTCGGCATGCATGAACGTGCGCACGCCTTGGGTGGCCGCTTAGAAATTGCCAGTACCAGCGGACAAGGCACGACGATGAAGCTCGTTTTGAATGGCATCACATGACCCGCATCCTGATTGTCGATGACCACATGATTATCCGGCGCGGCCTGTCACAGATTCTCGCCGAACATCCGAAAATCAAGCATATTGCCGAAGCAGCGGATGGCCCGAGCGCTTTACGAGCATTGCGAAGTGCACATTTTAATGTTGTGCTACTGGACATAGCATTGGGTGAACGCGACGGTTTGGATGTGTTGAAGTCGATGCGCAGTGAATTTCATGCCCTCGGCATCATCATGTTGTCGGTGTATCCGGAAAGGCAGTTCGGCGTACGATCGATCAAGAGCGGAGCCAGCGCCTATTTAAACAAAGGCAGTTCGCCCGAGATGTTGTTCGCCGCCATTTTTAAAGTCGCGGACGGCGGCATTTATATCACGCCGGGCATTGCCGAACTGTTAGCCAAGAACGTGCGCCAAGATCACGCGCAGACGCCGCATGACGCACTTTCCAATCGCGAATTCCAAGTGTTGCAACTCTTAGCCAATGGCCACACCGTATCTGAAATCGCGCAACAGCTCTCGCTGTCGGTTAACACCATCTCCACCTATCGCAGCCGAATTTGTGAAAAATTGGGCGTACGCAGCCTCGTTGAACTGCTGACGTATGCCACGCGCCACGAATTGATCCCACTGTCCCGTTGAGGCACCCACACCGTGTAGTAATCGTACTACACGCGAATCACCTTTGCCGCGATAGCGCACGAACCTGCAACACGGAAGAATGTCTGCCTATGAAATCCATTGGTAGGAATCGCGCATGGCTAAGCAGGCTGGTTTTCGATTAGGCATCTACGTATTTAAAGACGCCGAAGTGGTGGATTTTGCGGCGCCCTATGGCGTAATTTCAGTCGCACGCCGCCTTGATCCTGAACTGGATGTGTTCATGATCGCGGAAAGCCAGCGCCCAATCCAAACTCAGGCCGGCTTTACCGTTATTCCCAACTACGCCTTCACCGACCAACCCGCGCTCGATGCATTCCTGATCCCAGGCGGCTTCGGCACGCGGCAGGAAATGTACAACCGCAATCTGCACGCCTACATCCACGCATTGCCCGTCGAGTGCTTGCTCACCAGCGTATGTAGTGCCCGCCCGAAAACACTATAACATATTGGAATAATTGAATAATATAGACATTTTTTGCGACGAATAGAGTATAATTTCTAGCAGGAATTGTTGAAAAACAGCCTAAATATTGAAATTTGACCTCTATTTGCCCCAAA
>JANOTC010000094.1:0-2100 GCA_031416175.1 Gammaproteobacteria bacterium | reverse complement strand
GATTTCTTCACCGTTAAGTCCAGCTGCCGTTCGCCGCCCGCCACGAATACGGTCTACCGATACGCCAGGTGCAAAATTCGTCGCCAATGCCGCCGCAAGGCGTTCAAGCGGGCCACTCGTTTCCACTTCGTGAGTTTCAGTGGTAGTGATTTCGAATTTTACGTCGAGTGGGTGGCCTTCGAAGCGGGCGTAAGCCTCTTCTTGTTCCAGATACGGCTGTGCGATGTAGCCATGTTCGAGAAAGAACTCGTTTGCTTTGGGAGGCGGGGTTGTGGGGGTGTGGGGGTGATAGGCGCGGGCGATGTCGATCGGCTCTTCCATTAGTATGCGTTCTTTTAATTCTGTCCGGCCTTTTGCGGTAATCAAAACGCCATGAGGTCCAGAATCTAAAAGCACATCCCAAAATATACGGCGATTGGTCATCGAATCCCCGAAATATGAAACAGCTTGAGTCCATCGCGCGTCGCCGTTCAATGGTCGAACTTCACCCATCGTTTTTTGCTCCAATCGAGGAGGCGTCTTTAGTGCAATTTCTTGTAAGTGTGCCTTCCATAGACTTTCCCTCGCCAAATTATGGTCGGTGCTCGAAGGCCATGGTAATTCCGCGATTTCACACGCCCGGATACGTGCGCTACGATGCGCAGTCTTCATGCTTTGCGGCATCTGAACAACAAAACGACCGACAAAATGGCTGACTATGGGATCATTGCTATTCATGGGAGTCCTTGGTTTTCCCGAGCCGTTCGACGCATTGGTGCAGCTAATAAGGCCCAATATCACCACAATACGCAGAAAAGAGTGAGTAAAGATCATTTCGAGACCAGTTTCTCTCGAATTTTGATTCGAGCTAAGTTTTCGACTGCCGTAAAAACAATTCCTTGCGCCGTTTTGGTTTTGAATATGGGTTCATGGTCGCGCACCAGATAGCTTTCATCGTCGCTGCTAACACTTACTGTCTCAAGCGCAGGTAAGACCCCAGCCGAGGAAACCGGAACGGTAGCATCACCACCCGTGCTGTCCTTCAAACCGTCCAGCGCCACGGGATTGTTAGACGGCATGTCCATGTCCATCACGAACAGCGCGGCGTCACTGTCTTTGGGCGTGTCGAGATCGCGGTCGTCGACGTAGCACCGGAAACCGCCGCGATTTACCATAAAATCGGTGTCTTTTATGGCCGCGACGGCGACGCCTTTGACAATGAACGTGAGTGGATTGAATCCTAACAACGGCGCAGTGAGAAGGCTACCGGCTGCGCGTCCGGGAAAGTCTGCCTTGATAATTTCGAATAATCGCTTTGCCTTATTTTTCCAGCCAAACGTGTGGCGTTTGAAGACGATGTGGTCGGCGGTGTTCAAGCCTTCGGAGTAGAACTGGTACGTTCTTTCGTGTGTTTTCGTCTGAATGTCGATGTGTGTTGCTGAGCTTCCGATAGGTATATTTCGTAATTGTCCCATGGCCCCAAGTCTTTACTCTTAGCCATTGGGTTATTCCCCGGATCCAACCACGCCGGATTCACCAACCGATAAAACACATCCTTAGCCAAATATATCTCCGAATACGGATCATTCTTAGGCAACTCAACCACACCCACACCGTCCGCCGCAGGGAAACTCAGCCAGCTTTTCTTGCCCGCGTTGTCGGTATAAAGATGGTTCGGTAAAAGCTCCAATCCGCCCGGCATATTACCGAGCAACGACGTGACTTCTTCGCCGTCGGTGCCTAACACCCAGGCACCCACGGTGCCCAAGGGTTTGCGTAAGAACGTCTTCAGGGGATTGCGTAGGTAGCTCATAAATCCACCTTCCTCGCCCGGCGCGTCACCCGGTCGGTCGAAGCCACCTTTCATGCGCCAATAGGCAGCCGGTGATCCCAGTGCCGGTTGCACACCGTGGACAACGCCAAGCACCTTCGATTCCGCGCCGTGCAGCATACACGCCGAGCGCGCGTCCAAGCCACCCATGGAGTGGGTGATGAGAATTACCTGATGGCAAATGCGACCCATTTTTTTATATTGCTCGATCACGCCATCAATATATGTCGCCTTTGCAGCGCCGCTAGAAACGGCCCATAACTATTCCAGCTCGCGCTACCCCAGTCACG
>JANOTC010000093.1:0-2450 GCA_031416175.1 Gammaproteobacteria bacterium | reverse complement strand
GGGCACGCGGCAAGTGGGAAAAACCACGCTTGCGAGCCGTAAACGCAAATGGAAATCGACCACATTTTTATCTGCGCAAAAATTAATGCGCCAGAAGCGGAAGCACTTAAATCCTTCGGTCTAACCGAAGGCTCACCTAACAACCATCCCGGACAAGGGACCGCCAATAGACGTTTTTTCTTTCACAACACGTTTATCGAACTGTTGTGGCTCCACGACGCCAATGAGGCACAAAACGACATCACACGCCCAACGTTCCTTCATGAAAGATTTACGTTAAAAGACGGCGCAGCCAGTCCATTTGGAATTTGTTTTAGACCATGCCCTGGCGATGATAAAAGCGTCCCCTTCGCCGCGCGGCCTTACCGCCCAGCGTATTTACCCGCAGGAATGGAAGTCTCAATCGGCGAAGGGACGCCACTGTCAGAACCCATGTGGTTTTACTTGTCCTTCGCCACGCGACCTGACAACGCGCCTTCCGCCAGACGACAACCGCTCACACATCCAATAGGCTTTTTTGAACTAACATCCGTTAGGATTACGCGTCCTTCGACAGAGCAGAAATCCGGCCCAGCTATGTGCGCCATTGAAACGACGCGTATTGAACTGTTTGACGGCAACGAACATCTATTGGAACTTGGCTTCGATGGCGAAACGCTCGGCAATACGCACGACTTTCGGCCAGGGTTGCCGTTGATATTGCGCTGGTGATGATCGGGCGCGACGCCGTTGCACGCATCGTTTCCACTGCACTGCCTTAGACTAAACGGCGCCCATTCATATACAGTAGAATGCCGTAACGAAAGCTACCTAGGAGCGCGTTCATGAATTCTGCGCAGGACGACGGACACTGATGTATACCCGCTACCAAAGCGGCTATCTCGCGCATAGTCTCACGCTCGAAGGGATTGCCGACGAGTCGCTCACGCAGACCATTGCCAGCGCAAGGGTGGATATGAACCCCCACCAAATCGATGCCGCGCTGTTCGCTTTGGCCTCGCCGATTTCGTCTGGAGTAATCCTTGCCGATGAGGTGGGGCTGGGGAAAACCATAGAAGCCAGCCTCGTATTGGCGCAGCGATGGGCTGAACGCAAGTTCAAGCTCTTGTTGATAGTACCCGCCACCCTCCGCAAGCAGTGGGCGGTTGAGCTTGCAGACAAGTTTTCCCTCCCCTCGCACATACTGGAGTCCAAGAATTTCAAAGCCGCCATAGCGCAAGGCATCGACAATCCGTTCGATATTGCGGTCGCGCTCGGTAAACCGGCGGTGGCCATTTGCTCTTATGAGTTTGCCGCGCGAAAGGATACCGATCTTGGACGCGTCCGCTGGGATCTCGTGGTGCTGGACGAGGCGCATCGGTTACGCAACCTTTATAAACCCGAGGGCGCCAAGGTCGCACGCAAACTCGATACCGCGTTGCGCGGTAGACCGAAAATTATGCTCTCCGCCACGCCATTGCAGAACAATTTGCAGGAATTGTACGGCCTGGTATCGATGATTGACCCCCACTTTTTTGGCGACCTAGAATCTTTCAGGGTGCGCTATTGCACTCCCAAGGTGGAGGCGGTTGAATTCGATTTACTCAGGAAGCGGCTCAAAAGCATTTGTCAGCGGACGTTACGTCGCCAAGTGCAAGAAGCGGGTGGCATAAAGTTCACGCGCCGCTATTCAATGACCGAAGACTTCCGCCTGTCCGACGACGAACTCACGCTTTATAACGAAGTGTCGCAGTATTTACAGCGTGACGACTTATTATCGATCAAGGCCGGTGCGCGCCATTTGGTCACGTTAGTTATTCGCAAGATATTGGCTTCGTCATCGTTTGCGATTCAGGGCACTTTGACAACGATGATCGAGCGCTTGGAGAAAAAGCTTCCGCTCAGTGAAATGCTGGCGGACTACGACGTTGTCGATGACCTTGTCGACGAAGAAGGCGTAGACGATGAAGACGCTCCAGATTCCGAGTCATTAGTTGCCGAAATCGCCGAACTAAGGAACTTCCGAACGCTGGCCGAACGCATCACTCAAAATGCCAAGGCCGACGCCTTGTTACGCGCGTTGGATCGGGCCTTCGAATTTGCAGTTCGCTTGGGTGGTGCGCGCAAGGCCGTTATTTTTACTGAGTCGGCACGCACACAGGCTTGGCTGTTTGATCTACTGGCACAACACGGGTACTCCGGCAAAATTGTACTACTCAACGGCAATAACAACGATGCAGGCTCGCGCGCCATTTACCAGGCATGGCAGGCCAAACATCGCGGTTCATCGCGGATATCTGGCTCGCGTACGGCGGACATGAAAGCGGCGCTCGTCGACCATTTCCGGTACGAGGCCGAAATCTTGATTTGTACCGAGGCGGGGGCCGAAGGTATCAACCTCCAATTTTGCTCTTTGCTTATTAATTATGACTTGCCCTGGAACCCTCAGCGGGTGGAACAGCGCATCGATC
>JANOTC010000092.1:0-4143 GCA_031416175.1 Gammaproteobacteria bacterium | reverse complement strand
ATGGTTTGGACGCCGAGCGAGGTCATAACATCTAGCAAGCGTGGCTGATCTGTAATGCTACCTAAGATAGGAATAATCTCCACTTCGCTTGCAATCGAATGTAAGGAAATGATGGAATTCAGTTCTTGGTCGATTTGATACAGTGCGAATTCAGACTTCTCAAAAAGAACCAGTTTTTTTGGCTTTTGCACGAGGATTTGGCGGCATAGTTCAGAACCAATCGACCCCCCGGCGCCAGTTACCATTACCGTGCAGGACTCTATGCACTGACCCATGAGTGCGCTAACGGGTGGGACCGATTCACGGCCTAATAGGTCGCTAATATCTATATCTCGAATCTCGTCGATGGACGCTTGGCCACTTAAGATGTCGACTAAGGGTGCGATAGTGCGAATGCGAACGGGATGTTTTTCCAAATCACTTAGGATTGAGCGTCTTCGCGCCGAGTCTGCTGATGGTAGTGCGAGGAAAACTTGTGACACGCCATGGTGCTGGGTGAGTTCGTTGATTGACGACGGCGGATAGACTTTAATCCCGCGAACGGTCGTTCTTCTCAATTCTTTTTTGTCGTCAATAAACGCCACCGGTCGGAAATCGCGACCGGCCCGCAATGCCATGGCGAGCTGAGCACCGGCTGAACCCGCGCCATAGATGGCGACGTTTTGCCGTACGCTGCCCGGACGTTGCGAATGGTGCATAAAATTGCGCGCCGCGAAACGTGATCCGGTGATGTATATCATTCCTAACGCCCAATATATGCCTAGCGTAAAGCCATTTATCCATTCGATATTGCCCAGCTGAGTGACGATTGCAAGTGCAATGGCAGCAAATGACATTCCTTTGAATGCTGTATACACAACCTGGCTAGAAATGTAGCGGACGACGGCGCGATAAAGGCCAATAGACACAAAGATAGGAATCGCGACTGCCGGTGCCAGGAGTGTAATCTGCCACTGGCTAAGCAGAGCAATTGGAAACTCACCGAGGTGAAATAATGATGCAACCATCAATGCTACAGGCAAGCACAGCGTATCGGAGGCAAGTAAGACCGCTTTTTTCGTGCTTCGCGGCAATGCCGCGAGGTAAGTTGCAATCATATAACGTTGAATCCTTTCCTGTTTTCGCCGAATTGACACGCACGGATTATGCCGAATTGCGCGGGCACGCCGATAACTCATTTGCTCAGGAATGGAGCGGTGTTGAGCCGATGAGCTTACCGCAATTGGAGGACACGTGTACAGCGGAGTGACGACAAAGTTCTGGCGTGATTCGCGGGGTTGTGGGCGCTCCGTCGGGCGCGTCGTCGGCTGTCCGTGCGCGGGTGCAGTTTTGCGGTTACACTGTGGCAGGCTCAGTTTAGGGACTAAGTAAGGAGATCTAACGTGTTCGACCCGAAAGTAATTGATGATGTGGCGCGCCGAATGGCTGAATTGTTGCCGCCAGGTATAAAGGACTTGCAGAACGATATTGAAAAGAATGTTCGGGCGACATTGCACACAGCATTTACCAAATTGGAACTGGTTACCCGCGAAGAGTTTGACGTGCAGACCCAAGTTTTGGCGCGAACCCGGGCCAAATTGGAGGCGTTGGAAAAGCGCGTGACCGAAATGGAAATAAAACTGGGTGTCGCGACGCCTACAGAACCTGTTGTTTAACCTGAAAGCGAGACGGGCGTGAGTCTAGCGGTTGTTCATGGGCGCGCAGTGGTAGGGATAGAGGCGCCTGCCGTCGCGGTCGAAGTTCATGTCGCTAACGGTTTGCCCAGCTTATCAATGGTGGGCTTGCCCGAAACGGCCGTTAAGGAAAGCAAGGACCGCGTTCGCGGTGCGTTGCTGATGTCCCAATTCGAATTCCCCATGCGGCGAATTACGGTCAATTTGGCACCTGCCGATTTACCTAAGGAAGGCGGCAGGTACGATTTGCCAGTCGCCTTAGGTATTTTGGGCGCGTCGGGGCAGATTGCTCTCTCCATGCTAGAAGGAATTGAATTCGCGGGCGAGCTAGCGCTTAGCGGTGAATTGCGACCTATTCGCGGTGTGTTGCCAATGGCCTTGGCCGCCAAGGCCGCAGGCCGCGCTTTGATCGTGCCGCATGCCAATGCCGATGAAGCCGCCTTGGTGAATGGTTTGGATGTGTATCCCGCACGTTCGCTGTTAGAAGTGTGTGCACATTTGCGGGGTGAAGCGCGCTTACCACGACACACCATTGTATTGACCACTGAATCGACACGGCGTGGCGAAGATCTTGCTGATGTGCGTGGGCAGCCGCAGGCGCGGCGTGCGTTAGAAGTGGCAGCAGCCGGTGGCCATAGCTTGTTGCTAATCGGGCCGCCCGGCACGGGCAAAACCATGTTGGCGAGTCGCTTACCGAGCATCCTTCCGGCCATGACGGAAGACGAGGCTCTGCAGTCCGCCGTTGTGCAGTCAATTAGTGATAAAGGTTTTGAGTCTGCCAATTGGCGACAACGTCCTTTTCGTTCGCCGCATCATACGGCTTCCGGCGTGGCGCTCGTGGGCGGTGGCGGAAACCCGCGTCCAGGTGAAATTTCTTTGGCGCATCAGGGCGTGATGTTTCTGGACGAGTTGCCGGAATTTGACCGGCGTGTCTTAGAGGTTTTGCGCGAGCCTATGGAGTCTGGCCGAATTTGCATTTCTCGCGCGACACGCCAAGCTGAGTTTCCTGCCCGCTTCCAATTAATCGCCGCCATGAATCCCTGTCCTTGTGGATATTGGGGCGACCCCAGCGGCCGTTGCCAATGTACGCCTGACCAAGTATCGCGTTATCGCAGCCGTATCTCTGGGCCATTGTTGGATCGAATAGATATGCAAATTGAAGTGCCGCGTCCGCCGCCTGACTCCTATTTTGAAAAGGCGGCGGTTGTAGGGGCTGAGTCCAGTAGCGCCGTGCGTGCGCGGGTAGAGGCGGCCCGCGAACGCCAGTTAGCGCGGTCGGCCAAGCCAAACGCGCAATTGTCTGGGCGCGAGATTCACAAAATTTGTCAGTTGACCAGCGCCGACCAAAAATTGCTGGAGATGGCGATAGAGCGGCTGCAACTTTCCATGCGGGCGTCGCATCGAATACTCAAAGTCGCGCGGACTATTTCGGATCTGGCTAACATGCAGTCGATTCAGACGGCGCATTTGACTGAGGCGCTGTCTTATCGGCGGCTTGATCGACCTGTTTGACGGCGCTAAGTATTTCACTTTGTTTTACGTGGCGTCGTTTTGCTGGCTTTTTTCGGCTTTGCCGCCGGATTTTTCCAAAGATTATGAATTTCTTTTAGGTAAACGTGGCTGAAATTGCTGCTGTTTTCTAACATAGCGGGTAATTGTACCCAATCATAAATATTCAACCACACATCGTTAATTTTAACGTCTATCCCTGGATTAAAAATATAGTGTCCTATTGACGTGCGAAGAAACAGATGGCGATTATAAGCGTAGTCTCTTGATACTTCATTTCGTGCAAGTACACTGCTTAAATAAGGGCGTTTTTTTCGATTTTCCGGAATGACGCTATCGGGTAATGCCGCGAAGCCGAACTCCAAAATCTCGTTGGTAAAACCGTCTAGTGATGGGCCACTTTCGTAGTTGTATTTCAACTTGAATAGGGCGAGCATGGCGTTGAAAATAAAGTACTCCGCAATGCGGGCGTCGAGTTTTATCAGGCGCCCATCAATGCGTAGGCTCAAACTTTCGGGGGCGAGCAGGGAAAACAAGCGAGGCGCGATGTCACTATCACGGTCGCGGCCCCCAGTGACTATGTTTTCAAGCCAAAACAATTGCAATGCGGTGCGGCCGTAGTTGTCTATAAGTGTTAGATCAGCGCCACGCTCCAGCAGCGCTTCGACTAGCCGAACATTACTCAATTGCGCGGCGATCATGAGCGGGGTTTGATTAAACCGATTGCGAAAATCGACGCCATAGGCGTCGGTTTCACGCAGTACTTCTTTGATATTTTTACTTTCATATGCAGGCCAATATTTTTTGCGAACAAGGGCGCGTTCCTTGTTAAGCCGCTTCGAGTGATTGACATCAAAGTGAGTCGCGAGATTGGGTTCGTCGTAATATGACGCATATTCAATGAAAAGTTGGCGCGCCTTCCCCGATACATTCTTAGGATCAAGAACTTGTTGCTTGAGGG
>JANOTC010000091.1:0-10312 GCA_031416175.1 Gammaproteobacteria bacterium | reverse complement strand
TGTTGGCAAGTCAGCGTGCCAGATTTCAACAATTGGCCGCCGATGCTAATGTGGCGTTCGTGATTATCGATTGTCATGCGCCGGTAGATATTATGAAAACGCGGGTGAAGGCGCGTGCCGATAAAGACGCCTCCGACGCCGATGCCGCCGTGATTGAGCATCAATTGCGCCATTACGAACCGATTACCGATGTGGAGTGGGCGCATTGCATTGGCGCGGAAACCTTTCCAAAATTCGATGAGCGCGCGTTGATAAATGAAGTGGAAATGCAGATTAATCGTCATCGAGATAAGGATAAGAGTTAGTGCGGTGAGACGGCTATTTTGCCGCGCCGCTGGGGCCTGCTTCCTGAGCTGTCTTTTCTAAAAACTCGGCGAAGCCTTCTTGATTGGATGTTTTCGCCGCCAATTCTGCCGTCACGCCGCCCGTCGTTGCCGCTTTAATGTCGGCGCCGCGCAGTATAAGCATTTTTGCGATGGCTTGGTTGCCGTGATATGCCGCTTGTATTAGCGGCGTCGCGCTGTCTTTGCTCTTGGCATTGACGTCGGCGCCGCGCGCAACGAGTAACGCGGTGACGTCTTTGTTGTTCATGCTGGTGGCGATGTGCAGGGCTGTTACGTCTTCGGCATTTTTGGCGTTAGGGTCAGCACCGTGGGTCAATAACACCCGCACCGTTTCAATGCGGCCGCTGGCCGCCGCGCCTAGCAAGGCGGTTGCGCCGTCCTTTGCTTTGGCATTCACCGGCGCCCCGCGCATGAGCAGGAGTTGGCAGACGTTTTCTCTGCCCGCTGCAGCAGCGGCCATCAGCGCCGTGTAACCATTCTTATCTGCGATGTTAACGTCCGCCCCTTCTGCTAAGAGCAAGTCAACCATATTGGCGTTTCCAGCCGATGCGGCGCCCATCAAAGGTGTGCGCCCAGCGCCATTGACTGTATTGACGTCGGCACCGGCAAAGAGGGCAGACTGCGCACCCGCGATGCGGCCTTCGCGCGCGGCGATCCATAAATCTTTGTTGATATCCTGGCCAGCATAGGCCGCATTGCACGTGAAAAGCGCAATTAATAGGAACAATGGAAATGTGCGTGTCATGCGAAAGTTAGCGACAGCGGTCGATAAGGACTTTAGGCATGGTCTTTCGTGCCGATTCACTGATAGGCAAGTCGCACTTTGCACTTTAGACGTGGTCCAATTCTTCGCCCATTACCGGCAGAGTCGCGTCAACTTGCGCGTCATTGGCTGGTTTAGAAGGTCATCGTAATAATGTGAGTGGGGTAAAGTAAATGTCATCGAATCCGCACGAGTGGATTAGTCGTGCTAAACAAGAGTTGGCACAGCTCGGTCTGCAAGACGTCAAAGATTCCGGTATTTTGCCGGATCAGGGTAATCAATTCTTCCCGGTGATCGGATACCCGCCGCTAACGATGTTTTCAGCGATGGATGAGGGGCCGCTTTTCGCGGGCCTGGCGCAACGGCCGTTTTCGCCGATTAGCGCCTATGTCCACATTCCGTTTTGTCCAACACGTTGTACGTTTTGTCACTGGATCACCAAGACTAAGAGTAAAGATGAAGAAGTTGAGGTGTACCTTGACTATCTTGATCGTGAAATGGTGTTATACAAGCGAAAAATGGGACTCGATAAGATTCCCGTGCAGTCGGTTTTATTTGGTGGGGGTACGCCGACTTACCCTAAGCCAGAATTATTGGAACGGCTCTTTAAGTCGTTCACGACGCATTTTGATTTAAGTGCGTGCACACAATTTTCTGTAGAAGCAGAGCCGACTACCTTGCTCGGCGAGGAAGGCTTGGAACGCTTGCGTATAATGAAAGAATACGGCGTGCAGCGAATTAGTTTAGGCGTGCAATCGTTTGATGATCGCGTTCTAAATTACATGGGCCGTGCGCATACCCACCACGAAACGTTAGCGTCCATTGAGAATATGCGCGCTGTGGGTTTTGAGAATATCTTCATTGACTTGATTTACGGATACCCCGGCCAGTCATTGGAAAGCTGGGTTGAAAATATGTTGCAGGCGGTTAGTGTCGGTGTTGATGGTTATCAACTCTATCGCCTTCGCATTAAACAGCATGGGGACCGAGCGGGCAATATCATCCAACAGTTCCAGAAAAAGCCCGAGCAATTTTTGTCGGCGGATGAAATATTGCTAATGAAATATTTGGGAATTTTAATTTCCGAACAGCATGGTTACGGCGAACATCAAACGCGCGTGTTTGCGAAAAAGGAGGAAGATATTTCTCATTATCTGCGTGACTGGTGTTGCGCGTTGACAGATGTCGCAGGTGTGGGCGTGTCGTCATGGTCCAATGTGCGTGGTGTGTTCACGCAAAATGTGGGCGACAAAGATCTCTCCAACTACTACAACTTAATTGACCAAGGCAAAGTGTCTGTTGATCGCGGTAAGGTTCGCACCTTTGATGACGAGGCGCGCCGCAGCTTTATTTTGCCATTGAAAAATAGTTATGTGGATAAGGTAGCGTACCGCGCTCGTACAGGCGTCGAGGCATCGGAATTTTTTGCAGAGGAAATCGCTTGGTTTAAAGGCTTGGGTCTCATTGAAGAAGATAGTCACAGTATTCGCTTGACGCGCATGGGTCGCTTTGTTGCGGATGAAGTCACCACGCAATTTTTTGATCCTAACTATTTACCGTTTCGTGATGTCGCGCGTCCGCCTGGGAAAAAGGTGGCGAACGGATGAAGTACAATTCCACGCGTTAATGCTCAACCGTGTAAAGAATATCGGCCATGTTGTATCGGCCAGATTCCGTTTTTAGCTGCCAGTGCTGGGTGAGAGAATACTTCAGTTGCAATGTGTTGGACGGTTCAAATAAGCCAATTTCATAACTCATATAAAGCCGAGGCGAAATGGCGCGGCCTAAGAATAAGCCTCGATTATTAAGTCGCGTGTCTTCAATTCCTAATGTAACGGCAAGGCGTTTGGCCATTTCGTAGCCACGGGTAAGTGTTATGGCGGAAACAGCATTGGCCAGAAACTCTGCTTCAGAGCTGTCTGCTTGCAAGACGGGTCGACCTAACAATAAATAAGACAAGATGTTCGTGTCTTCCATCGTTGGTGTTGAAAACAGCGTAAATACCGGCTCTTTAATGCGTCCAGACGCCTGCACGCCAACGGTAGCAGGAGCGAGTGGGTCTTCAATGACGCGTGAAGCGCGAATGTCGACATCGGGATTGGCTGCCGGGCCGCTCGCGAATATCAGTCGACCTCGCGATATTTCCAATTCCGAACCGTAGAAGCGATAACGCCCGTCTTGAATGGTCACCTCGCCGATGCCGGTGGTGACTTGACCTGGCTCTCGTCGTACTAAAACACTGCCTTCCAAACGGCCCGTTAAGCCATAGGCTTCAAAATTAACGCGCTTTCCTAACAGTGTTCTAACGTTGTAACGCAAGTTCACGCGGCGCGCTGCTTGGGTACGTGGTGTTAAGGGAACACCCGTAATTGTCACGTCAGACGACGGATAAACAATGGAATTTGAATCTTTCGATTCGAACGTTCCCTTCGCAATGGTCAAGTCGCCCTCAATTGAAATATCAGGAAGGGCGATGTTTAAGTCCAATTCGGGTGAAACATGGAGCCACATGCCGGGCTTTCGCACTAACTCGAAAGTATCGCCACTGAAATGCAATTGAGTTGGCCAGCCTTTTTCAGGGTCGAGTTTGGCTTGGCCTGTGACTGTCACGCGGCCCTCGCCAGAACGCGCCGAGCCCTTTACGCGTAAAGTGTGTGGTCCGTCGCTTTGGCCGAGTATTTGAATGTCAGTCAAGTGTGTGCCCAGTTCCGGCAAGCCCACGGAAGCGTCCGAAATTGAGGCTGAACCATCGAATAGTGGTTTTGAAATCGTGCCCGTCACGGAGCTGGTCAGCTCCATTTTGCCTTCCGGTGAATCTAACATTGGAAATAATGTCGCCAAGGGTGTTAGATCTTGCCAGCTAATGTGTACAGAACCGGTGACGGCTTGTTCAGGATTGTACACTTGGAGTGCATTGAAATTGGGCAGGCTGAGCGTGCCATTCACTGCGCCCTGACCGGCGAATGACGCATCCCAATTCAAAGTCGGACCCGATGTGTTGCTAATAAGCGTCGCCGTCGCGTTCGAATAGGCGAGCGGCTTTACGCCAAATTGATCGTCTTCCAGTGCAATCGTGCCGTTATTGCCGATCAGATTGGCGGTCACAATCGGCGCAACCCCAGGTGCCAGGGTCCACTGCGCACTGCCGTCTAATGTGCCGTTCCAACGTAAAGTGTTCGGTAACCACCGTGAAAAGGCGCGTACGTCAAATCTGCTCGCCTCAACAGATCCGGAAAGTGTGCGGGTGGCATCCCATGACGCGTGCGCGCAAATGCGGCTTTCATTGGACGCCAAACAGGCTCGGTCAATGCGTGTAGCGGCAGCAGCGATATCGAGTGAAAGCGCATCCTGCAATTCCCAAGTGCCAAACTGCGAATGTGTCATTGCCGCATGCGCAACTTCACCTTGCCAATGTTCATTTTGCCAGTGGCCCGTGGCACCGACATCCACAGACAATTCATCATTGCGAATGTTGGCGCTGACACTGTGGGCATCCGCTGAGCCCGCAAGGCGGATGTCAATTTTTCCGATGGACTGATCGGCTAAAATCGCGCCAGTGACTGCGATTGCTACAAAGGATTCGCGATGGTTAACGAGGTCGATGTCCCAATGTGAGTCCAATTCCGCGGCACGATGGCGTCCAAAGGAGAGTTGTTCACTGTGTAAACTTCCGGTGAGTGCAAGGGCAGCATTCGACCCGCTCACAGTAGTTTGCGCGACGAGCGATCCTTTCGCGCCCGGGACAAGGGCCGAGAGATCGGGTGCGTTTACGGCAACATGGAAGTCATTGACCGGACCAATAATTCCGCTTGCATCCGCGACAGCGCTGCCAGACACGAGATGCGCCGATTTCAAACGCAACCGATTCACTTGCCAATCGCCCGTTGCTTGCATCTCAAACGGAATACTTCGTAGTACACCGTCCATGTTTAATCTCGATACGTCTACGTTTAACACGTCATTGGCGAAATTACCCTGAAAGGTCGCGTCCCCGGTCAATTTGCCTGGCCAGTCTTGCCATATTGCGGCTGGATTTACGTCGTCGACACGAAGATCCACGTTCCAAGAAAGCGCGGGCCGCCAAGCGAGCGCGCCGTTAACAGTGAGTTCACCGTCTAATCCTTGTATTTTGACCTTAGCTGAGTCGAAGCCGTTTTGGTTGCCATGAAATGTGCCAATAGCGGACGCTGCGATGGCATTAGGCAGTGTCACAGACGTGTCAACATTGAGTTGATAGTCTCCTGCTGCGCCTTTTGATTGATAACGTCCGTAGTGCGACTGGGCAACGGTTTGCTTTATAGGCAGTGTGATATCTCGCCAGGCGCCATAAAAGTCCCAAACTGGCTCACCCTTGTGCATTCGGACGTTACCAGCGGCTGATAGGCGCGCGCCCGTTTCAGTGGAGGCCAATTCAGCGCGGCTAATATCCCAACGCTTATCAAGATCGCCTGTAAACGCCAATTGCGCGTGCCAAGGCCGATGTTGATCGAGTTGCGTTAGTAATTGGGCAGTGAAAGTTGCGTCGACGAGAGCTTTATATTTCTCTGGACTGCCACTTAATTCGAACGTGCCGTTGGCGCTTTCAGCGATACTTACTTGAGAGTCGCTTTCAACTGGCCAGCGGAGATTCTTCCATTTTCCACGCAGCCCAAAAAGCGGACTCTGATTTGAAAACAAAACGCCTCCCTCTGCGTCAATTGACATATTCTTTTTTGGAAATTTGACGTGTATTGAGTGCAAAGCGAGTTGCGCCAGATCGTCGTTTTGCCCAGTAAAATGTGCAACCGTCTCACCGAATGGAGCAATTTTACTTCGTAAGTCTGTACTGAAATGTGCAATGGTGCCATCGCCATGTGCCTTCATCTCTGCCGCTAAGGCATAGGTTGGCCACGCAGCGTTAAGCATAGCGGGCGCCAGATTTTTTGTACTCGATTGCGCTTGCCAGGAAGGATTTGACGCGAGTTGTCTCAGCGTTAAGTCCGTGTGCAAGTCGAACGGCTTGTTTACATCATGACTAAGCGTTAGCGCATTCCAAAGGCCGTGCAATTCTCCTGAACCCGCTAATTCGTTCATACCTTGTGGTCGCGCGGACCAAGTTACATGGGCGTTTACGGAATCTTCTTGCGATGACGCCGTCTTGCGTTGGACTTTGCCATTGGCAGCGAACGTGAAAAGCGTGCTTTCCATGTCTAATTGACTAACGGTTATTTGTTGTTCGTCAATTCTGGCTGAAAGGGTGACACTCTGAATATCAATCGGTGCGGCAGCGTGCGCGCTAAATCGTCCATTTACTAAGCTGGCTCTGTCGAGTTCAAGCTTGATATCAAATGCGTTCCAATTGATCACCAAGCCTGGTGTGCTTGGGCGGGTGCGCAACAACGAAAACTGCGGTCTATCTAGCGCAATGGCGATGATGTGAACGCGGGCATCGAGCAAGGCCTGCGGCTCCCATTCAATTTGGACGCGCTCTACCTGGAAGGAAAAGTCAGAAGTCTTAAAGCTAAGTCCAGACACTGTGATGGGGCTAAGCAAGCTGCCCTCGATTACGTCTATAGTCAATTCTCCGGGCAGCATCGTTCGCGCTATTCCGAACGCACTGCGCAGGCCCCAGTTGCTATTTAATGCGAAGGCGACGCTCGCGGCAATACTGGCGCAACTTAGGGCTATCCAAATGAAGCGTTTTTTCACAAGTCAGGGCCCACGACGGCGTGAATTCGACTCGGAGCCCAGCCCAATTTTTCCGATGCCCACGCCAAATCCAAACGAATCAAGCCGATCCGCGAACGATAGCGCACGCCAAAACCAACTGAATTATTCAACTTGATTTGAAAAGGCGAATCAAACGCGTTGCCGGAATCAGTGAAGACTGCGCCACTCCATTTCCCGGAAATTGGTTGCTCATACTCTATGCTCGCTAATGTCAGGTGCCGGCCACCGACAATTTTGCCGAGCGTGTCAGTCGGGGCGAGGTTGTTGTAACGGTAACCGCGCACGGTTTTGTCGCCACCCGTGAAAAAACGCACAGAAGGCGGTAATTCACGAAATTTGGACGCAGCGCTCATGCCCAGTTGGGCGCGACCAATAACGCGGCCATATCCAAAGGCTTTAATGCGCTTGATTGAAAGCAAAAACTGCGCAAAGTCGGTATCGGCGACGATGCGCGAAACGGAGCCGCGTAAGTCCACCCCGATGTGCGTTCCATCGAGCGGATAAACGCGATTATCGGCTTGCGTCCAACTCCAATTGCCGGTTGGCATCAGTAAAGTGCTGTCTCCACTTTCGTCGCCGATGACGAAGGTTTCATATAAATAATTAATAGCGAGCGTCTCAATCCACTCCCCGCGTGAATGGGTGCGACTGGCGCTGAGTTTATGCACATAATTTTCACGATCAGGCAGTTTTTCGTGTTCCCGGCTGGCAGTAAAGCCAATTTGATGCGATTGATAATGTGAAATGGGTATAATGTAACGAATCGACTGCCCGTCGCGAATTTCGGCAGCAGTTAGCTCCATGTCCAGCCGATGCCCGCTTCGATTGATATAACGATGTTCCCAATTTACGGTGCCGCGCACGCCCGTATCAGTTCCATATCCTATCCCCACGGCATATCGTCGTTGTTTACGAGGAACCAATTCCACATCCACAGGCACCGCGAGATCCACTGTCTGGTCCTTCAGCGGTTTGACTTCAATTCGCGCAAAATATCCGCTGTCTGCCAGTGATTTTTGTAAGTTGAGTAGCGACGTAATTGAATAGGGATCACCCGGCTTGAAGTTAGCGTAGCCTTTGATAAATGACGCGTCGAGAATGGATTGATTGAAAAAAACGTCGCCGAAAAAATATTGGGGTCCGGTGTCGAAACTAAGCTCTATTGTGGCTTCGTAAGCGTTAAGGTCCACTTTAATGGCGTGATGATCCAATTTGGCATCCAGATAGCCACTCTCGTTTGCCGTTTGTACTAAGGTTTCTTTCGCTTTTTCATAACGTGCGTGGTCCAAAACGTCGCCGCGTTTTAGCCCGAGGTCGGGTATCTTCTTACGCAGTTTTTCGTCGCCAGTTCCTGGCCCTATCAGTGCTAACGTTACGGACGAAATACGCAATGCGGGTCCGGGATCGATTGTATAGCGTGCCGCCCAACCAAACTCCGCCTTTTCAAAGCTGGACTCAATAGTAGGCCGGTAATAGCCAAACGGTTGTAATGCGAGCTTGATTTCTTCGGGGGCTTGTTCGTGCACTTTGCGCATTAGACGCTCGGTCGCCAAAGGGTGATCTTTTTGTTGGGCGATGCTGAGGTTGGCGATTACGTTATCGCGCATCGCGCTTGTTAAGCCAACGACGTCAATTTCGATGTCGACAGAGGCATAAGCCTGCGTGTTGATGAAAAAGATGGCAATTACGCCTGCTCGAACGAATGTCGATAAGCCGAGGCTTCCGACGATAGGGGCCAGCCGGGAAAGGGCGCTGAGAAACATGGTTGCCACGCACATAGAACCCTTTCGCGAACGCTCCTTTTTCAACTGATAACTGGAATATTTGTGCCGACGAATACCCACCCTGCGTCAATAGCCCCACGTATCGAGGATATTGGATTGCCGAGTAGTCGAATTCTGCATCGAACCGAGCATTGATGCACAGGTAATTGTATGCGCGGGAATTTTCTGGCGTGGATTGGCTCTAACTGGGTGAGAACAGCTAATCGCGATGGATCTTGGTGATGAATCATGAGTAGTGCGGAAATTCCATTCCATCAGTATTTTTTATCTACGCATCAGAATTATTTATTTTACGGCAACACCGGCGTCGAGTAAAAGGAGGCCCGAAACAACGGTGTACCTACGGGGTCCGTCTGCAACGAACGTCGCAAAAGTGTTGATGTACTGGAAGAAATAGGTGTTGCCACTATAACATGTGGCCGCTAAGGAAGGGAATCGGAATGGTCGTAGCAAGGATGAAGTAATGACAGTCGGCGAACGGTGTGCCGGTCGTCGTGAGATTTTTGGTTAACGCGACAGGCCATGGATGTCTGTTGCAGAGAGTGTGTTAAAGCAATTGGGGTAGGCGCTTAGGATTCGTGTAAGGGTGTTTTCTCTAATTGTTGAGCGAGGTATGTAATGAGTGAGGACAAGGTGAACGAGGCGGGTCCGGAGGTTAACTTGGAAGAGACGACGGAAGACGCGGTTCCAGATGTGGCAGAAAAGCTACCGCCAAGCGGTCAGTGGGCAAAGGCAGGCTCGAATCGTGCGCGCCATATGATTGACCAATTTTTCGAGGAAAAGCGCTTGAAAAGATTGGTTGATGATGTTTTTGACGACGGTCCGGACGCCTAGTCTGCAAAACTTTTTTGTTCGGTCTTGTTGGAAAGCCGAACAAAGTGTCAGGATGGCGAAATTCCAAATTGGCTGACGACCATTGCGGTGCGAAGGAAAGCGCGATGCCTGATTATAGACGTGTCGGATATAAGTTCTATTTCCCGGACGACGGCCAAGCTCGTTTGGGTAAAAGCGCATGAAAGTCCGTTTTGGAAAAAATGCGCGAACGTCGAGACGAACAAAATGTTCGGTCCGAATACGTATTTTCTAGCCGAAAATGCGGACGTAACAGGTTTGGTAAAGTATCAGCGCAGCGGTCAGGGTGTCATGGCGCAGGCCTCGCGCCTGCTCGAATCGGCATGAAGCGCTGCACGAAAAGCACAGCGCATTGACCTTACATTGGAAAAGTCAGTTCAATATCCGCACCGCTTAGAATTTCCCGCCCAAACTGAAGGTTAACGGTCGCCATCATGCGTGACGGGTTATCGGGGTCCGCCATCATTTGCACTTCGGTTTTCGCACCTGCGCCGGTGTCGCGTAGGAGTCCTAAAAGAAAGGTCTCCAGGCGGTCACTTACTTCGGCCGGATGGCGGTCGCCGAGTAACGCAATGCGGTTGCATTGGATAAGCTGGGCGAGGCGTGCCGTGAGCATTTGGTAGGGAAAACTGCTCATGATTTGGCTTTGCACATTGACGCTCGCATCGTTATAGCGACGCGCACGCAGTAACGACGGCGCGCGGGTAATAAATGCGCGGTCGCGGTTGGCCACGCATTGCAGCGCGAGTATTCCCTGCAACGCGAGGTCATTGCACAGCGTATCGTCAATGCGGTTTTCCAGGGGCATCGCCAACTCATCACCGCTGGCCGTGGTGAGCTGATGCAGTGGCAGGTCTTCA
>JANOTC010000090.1:0-10088 GCA_031416175.1 Gammaproteobacteria bacterium | reverse complement strand
GCAGTCGGCGCGGCGCCCTGGGGCGTTGCCATCGATGCCAAACGGCACATGTTGTACACCAGCAATACCGGGGAAGGCAGCATTTCACGCATTGATTTAGCAACCGGCGGCACCGTGACAAAGGTGGCTGTGGGCGGGCGTCCTTGGAATGTTCGCGTGTCCAAAGCGAGTCATCGCGTATACGCCACGAATGAGTCCTTGGGTATGGTCCATGTTATTGAGCGAGATGTTCTCGTTGCCAACATTCCAATCGGACAAGCGCCGCATGGCCTGATCGTCAATGATGAAGAAGAGCTCGTATTTGCTGCCGTAACAGGTTCAAATCAAATTGCGGTCATTGATATGATGACGGATGCCGTTGTTCAAACGGTGACGGTGGGCACGGGGCCAACCGCGATTACAGGCGACGACGACGGCGAGATTTTGTTTGTTGCCAACCAAGCAGGCGGCACGATTAGTGTGCTCCGTCCCAATGAAATGGGTCGTAAATAAAGCGTTGCAGCCCCGCGTTTCAAACAGAAATGCGGGGCTTTTTATGCATATAAGGAGGGGTAGGTGCTGAGTTAGCATCACACCGCCAGTTGCAACCTAACTTCAGCAAATCAAAAACAATTTTCGCAAAACGTGTTGCACCTCCGTGAGTGGCGGCCCGACAGAACGCTGTCGCCAACATCAAAGCCATCGGCAAGTTTCCCGACGGGTTATCTAGATCTTGCCCTCTTCTTTCCACGCTTGCCGTTTCCGGTAGATTGTAGAGGCGCTGATTTCAAGTAGTGCGGCAGCCTTGGGAATGTTCCCGTCGCAAATCGCGATGGCGTGGTCAATGGCATCTTTTTCAACTGCCCACAACGGTCGAGTGCTGCCGTTACGGGGCGCTGGGTGAGCCGCGTTTGAAGTGTCGAATTGCATCGCGCTGCGAGCAGCGACTGGTAAAATCTCCGAGTTTAATGGCGGTGGCAGCATTTCTGGCGTCACCACATCGCCCTGATTAAGCACAGCAATATTTCTTACAACGTTCTGCAATTGACGGATATTACCGGGCCAGTGGTATCGCCTGAGAATGTCTTCTGTCTCGGCGGCAAAGCGCGCAAAGCCCTTGCCTTCTTCTTTGGAGTAATTGGCTAGAAACTCACGCGCGATGGCCACCACGTCGTCTTCCCTGTCCCGCAATGGCGGTAGCACAATGGGAATCACATGAAGCCGATAGTAGAGGTCCTCTCTGAAGTTACCATTCTTCACTTCTACCCATGGATCACGATTGGTTGCGCAGACAAAGCGGACGTCAACCGTATCGAGTTTGCTGCTGCCCACCATTTGGTAGGTACCGGTCTGAATAAACCGCAATAGTTTGCTCTGGAGATCAACGTCCATTTCGCAAATTTCGTCCAGGAACATTGTGCCGCCGTTCGCCATCGCAGCGGCGCCCTTGCGTTCACTGGATGCGCCCGTGAAGGCCCCTTTCAGGTGGCCAAAGATTTCGCTTTCCATCAAGTCTTTGGGGATCGCCGCACAATTTAGGGCGATAAACGGTTTGCCCGCGCGTGGACTTTGCTTATGAATGGCCTCCGCACACAATTCTTTGCCTGTACCACTTTCGCCCGTAATGAAAACAGTGGCTTTACTGGGGGCCGCACTGTCAATCATGCGATAAACCGCAAGCATCGCCAATGATGAGCCGATGAAGCCGTGAAAACGATCACGGCCAAAATTCACTTTATAAGTATCAACCAGTCGGTTTAGCTGTAGCGTTTTGCCTGCATTATGAAGTGTGACGAGCAGGCGACCGGCGTCGAATGGCTTGGTCAAAAAATCAAACGCGCCGTGGCGCATGGAATCGACGGCGATGTCGGCCGAGCCATGAGCGGTAATAATAACCACGGCAACAGGCAACTGTTGTGCCTCCACGTACTTGAGGACTTCCATCCCATTCATGTCAGGCAGATTTAGGTCCAAGAGAATGATCTGCGGCAATTCGCTCCGGAGGAAGTCTAAAGCCCCTTGGCCCGAGTCAACGTGCGACACGGTAAATGGCTTGTCGTTTAGATAGTTGGTATAGACCATCGCCATGGATGGGCTATCTTCGACCAACAATACGGATGTATAGCCAGGACTCGTCATTTGCGCCTCGGAACTCCACAAAATCCAGCGCTGCGCCCCTTGTTTAACGGGCGAAATCGCGTATTTATAGTTACTCGGGCTTTTATCGGCGTTTTTCGATCATTACTAAAGTCGCATCGTCACCGGCTTGACCGGCGGTAAACTCATCGAACATCAGCATCGTCAGCCGGGCAGCCTGGTCGATCGCGGTGGACCTTAATCCGCCCAAACGTGCTCGCATTAAGTCATAAAGCTTGGCGCGTTCTTGTTTGCTATTTCCGCATTCAATCAAGCCATCGGTGTAAAGAACCAATCTGTCCTCATCCAAATCAACCTCTGCCTCCTGATAATCCACGTCATCGACCAGACCAGGCAGAGTCCCGCCGACATTGAGTTCGTTAACGCCACTTTCAGTCACCCGCCAGGGCGCAGGGTGGCCCGCGCTCGCGATTGCCATGGATCCATCACGACCAAGACGCACGGCTACGCATGTCACGAGCGTCGCTTCCAAAACTGTACTATGGCCAATGGCGTCTGACAGTTTTTTCAAATATTCGCTGGGAGGCAAATCAGAATTTGTCGCATTGGCCAGGCCATGAAAATAGCCGGCATGGGCATGTGCAAAAAATTTCGCCTGTTCGCCATGCCCCATAATATCGCCCAGCACAACCAGGAGTGATTGCTCCGTTTCATGGGAGAACAAAAAGTCACCCCCGCCTGCTTTGGCGTTTCGGGTTCGACTTACAATGCGGAACGGTCCGTAGTCCAGCGAAACCTCAGGGCATAGCGCCGCTGTAATATTCTCGTCGAGCCGGTTATTCAGGTTGGTTTTCACCCCTTCCGCACGTTTCAATATGCGCTTTAGCACGGACAGTAACTGGCCTTTGCGCACGGGTTTGACGAGATAGTCATCAACGCCAAGGTCCACGGCGGCATCCTGCGTGCTAAGGTTCGTGTCACCGGTCAGAAAGATGAAAGGAACTAGATCTGTTCGCGGATTCTTCGCGAGCGCTTGGCGCAGTTCCATGCCACTCATATCGGGCATATTGATGTCTGATATGACCACGCTCACTGAATTGATTGCCAGATATTTCATGGCAGACGTGGCGTCGGAAAAACTAATAACGTCATAATCGCCGGTTAAGTAGTACTCGATGACTTGACGAATAGCGGCGTCATCATCCACCAGCGCGACGCTTCGTCGCACAGCGGCGGCCTGCCTTTCCCGCACCACAATCCACAACTCATTTAACCCCGACACAGCCGCAACTGCCGGAACGTACCTTTGATTTGGAAAAAGCTGCCGCGTGATGGCCAGTCCCATACCCGATTCCAACAAGTCGGAGTAATTGAGATCCTCTAGGCCGGCCTGGGCGAAAGTTGCGTAGTCTTTGAATTCCCCGCCGTTATCGCGAATGATGATGTATTCACCCTCACCATTTACCCGAAACTCGACGTTCACTGTGTCTGCCGACGGACTGCCGTGCTTGATGACATTAGTGGCCAGCTCACTGGCCGCGGTCACAACATTTTGCCGTTCGACGAGCGGGTAATTCGCCTGAAGTAGAATCCTATCCAACCACGCTCGTGCGTCTTTCAGGTGCGCCAATCTGGCAGATATGGAAAACGACGAAGATGTGCCTATTGGCAAATTAGGTGAGCGCATAGCGACTTGCGAGGGCGTCGGCGGTGGGCCCGATGAAGCCAAGTAGTTCTTCCGTCAATGCAAAGGCCGTGGTTGAATCATTTCGCTTACAGGCAGCATCGATAGCGATGGCGCGCGGGCCGATCTGAGACGCGCCGAAAGTGGTTGCACTGGCTTTCAGTGCGTGCGCTTCGTTGGCGATTACATCAAGACGTTGACTCGCACGTGCGTTGCGCAAAACGCTTTCGCGCTTTTTTAGTTCATCCAAGAATATCTTTATCATTTTCGGCATCAAATCAGGTGACGTGTCATCGGCAAGGTTTTGCAATGCGGTTTCGTCAAGCAGTGGATTGTCTGCCTTTGGCTGGGTTGGTTCAACCCTACTTGGCATTTTCTGCTGATTGATGACATCTCCCCAGCGAGCCACGGTATCCAACAGTTTGTCCGCATCAATGGGTTTCGGAATAAAGTCGTTCATTCCCGCGGCATAGCACGCATCTTGGTCTGCTTTCATTGCATTCGCCGTCATTGCAATGATGGGAATTTTGGCAGCTTTCCCCCCCATATCCCGAATAGTGACGGTTGCCTGGATCCCATCCATCTCTGGCATCATTATGTCCATCAAAACTAGATCGTACGGTCGCTGATTTAGGGCGTCCACCGCTTCTATCCCATTACCTACCACGTCAACCGCGTGCCCCATTTTTTGCAATATCGCCGTAGCGACAATGACATTGGCGGGACTGTCTTCGGCAAGTAGAATTCGCAACGGGTTCAACGATCGGATTTGATTTTCATGCCCAACGAAAGCGGAATGAGGCGACTCAAAGCCAGACAATTCAGCCGTGGGATCAATTGCTGTCAGCATTTGCCGAAATAATGCCGAGGCGCGAACGGGTCTGCGCAGAACAGCCAACGGTGGAACGAACCCAGCAGCCGTGATCGGTTTGTGGGCCAAAACAATGCCGTGCGTTGGTATCGCGTTATCTTGCGTAGATCGCACACAGGCGGCTGTGGCTTCTAGTACCTCTGACGACGTCGCGTCGGCTAAAATAAAATCAAACTCGCGTTTGCGCAAGACTTGTTTTAGGAGGTTCTGCGTGGCTACGCTGTCCGGTTGTAGTGACTCAACCTGCATGCCAAACAGCTTTAGTTGGCGTGTCCACGCCCCTCTCACCGCTGGATTTGTCTCCAGCAGAAGCACGCGCCGGCTTTTGAGTTTCACGGTCAAATCATTCACCCAGTGCGCCCGCGTTTCAGTTGTCTGCAGCATGGCGGTAAAAGAAAACGTACTGCCCACGCCCGGTTCACTGCGTACACTGATTTCGCCATCCATAAGCTCCGTCAGGCGCTTACTTATCGCTAACCCAAGACCTGTTCCATAGTGCTTGCGAGAGATCGATTCGTCGACTTGAGAGAATTCCTTAAACAAGCCCGCTTGCGCCGACACAGGAATTCCAATACCTGTATCGCTGATAGAAAATTTGACCAGCAAACGATCCCCTGCGGCGCTCAAAACGGATACATCAATCGCCGCGCCACCTGAGTCGGTAAATTTGACGGCATTTCCGACCAAATTGAGCAATATCTGGCGTAGGCGTCCGGGGTCGCCCCGGAGCAAACCCGGTACCGCCGGATCGACACAATTCGCGACTTCAATTTTCTTGCTCCATGCCCGGGGCGAAAGCAGTTCTGTGACATCATCAACGAGTCGTCGCACATCGAACTCGACACACTCCAGCTCAAGCTTTCCGGCCTCGATCTTTGAAAAATCGAGAATGTCGTTGATGATGGCCAGCAGACTTTTTCCCGCCTCTGATGCGGTCACAACATACTTGGACTGCTCCTCATTAAGCGGCGTGTCTTTAATAAGCCCCAATGTCCCTAAGATAGCATTCATTGGCGTCCGGATTTCGTGGCTCATGGTAGCGAGGAATCTGGACTTTGCATCATTGGCTGCTTCGGCTTGACGCTTCGCCGACTGCAGTTCAGTTTGCTCTTGTTTGCGTATCGATATGTCTCGTAAAAAGAATGCAAAAAACATCTTTTCATAAAGCCGAATGGGGATAATCGCCAACTCGCAATCGAATTCCTTGCCGTCGGCTCTCTTAGCCACCACTTCCGAATGTTGTCCAACAACAATCCCTTCGCCATTCGCCACGAAGTTCTGCAGGCTACTACGAAACTCTGCCTGCAATGCTGAAGGAAAAATGGCTTCCACCACGTCCATGCCCAAAGCCGCCGCGCGCGCCATGCCAAAAATACGCTCTGCTGCTGGGTTAAACTCAATGATTCTTCCGCCATTGTCACTGGTAATAATGGCATCGACACCGGCCTCTAACATCGCCGATCGGATGCCTTCGCTTTCCATGATCCTGGCTTCGTATTCCCTTTGCGCCGTGACATTTCTAATCACGCCGACAAAGGTACGTTCACCGCGAATATCTACCTCGGTCACGGTGAGATCGATTGGAAAAAGCCGGCCGTCGCGCCCCTTAGCCATCTCTGCACGGGTCGATCCCACTATGCTCGTTGCCCCATAATTACCGGATGCAGCGGGATAACCGTCGTGAGCGGTGGCAACGGGCTCAGGCATGAGTATTTTTATGTTTTGGCCCAGCAGTTCCTCGGATGTGTAACCAAAGAGCGTGGTCATTGCCGGATTAACCGTTCGAATAAATCCTTTTTCGCTAATGGTTACAATTCCATCAAGCACTGTGTTCATGACGGCATTAATTTCATCAGCCATCGATTTGGCACCTAGATAGCCGTCTTCGATTTCCCGATAGGAGACCTTGAGCCGTGAGGACATGTCGTTAAAAGAGGCAATGGTGTGGGCGATTTCGTCATTGCCGCTGGCTTGTACCTGAACGCCGAGCTCGCCGGCGCTGATCGATTGGGCTGCACGCTCAAGCTTTGCCAACTCACGCGTTAGATATTTGCCCAAAAAGAAGGAAAAGAGCGCCGTGAGTGCAATTTCCAATGCGCCGATCGCGATCGTTTTTTCACTTGCGTCGGCGACAATTTGGTCAATCTGGGCCGATGCGATCCCGATTTCAACACTGCCGTATTCAAATCCACTCTCTGTTACGGGCAGGCGAATATCAAATACACCATCGTTGACGCTGGCGAAGTTGTGGTCCTGGCGAAAATCGCGCGCGAGGACTGTTGTGTCACCGGATTTCGCCAGAATGCGCTGACGATCACGCACGCGGGCGTACACGAGCCCGGGAGTCGCTAAAATGTCGCGCGTTGCGCCTTCGAGCGAGGCGATGTCGGTAGAAATAACCGCATCTTTGGTCGTATTGGCAAAAAGCTGCGCGGTGGTCGAGGCGCGTCGCTCGAACTCGTCAACATTGGAATGGTAAAGCATGCTCAGACTGCTGGCGATCAAAATAAGCAATAGAACGGTCTCAATCGCCGCAATGCCTAATATTGTTTTTGTCCTAAATTTCACTTAGCGCCTTTGGGCGATAAGACACCAATATTTAACGCGCGAACGTCGTTCCAGTCTTTGTCATCGGCTGATTCGAAGCTGCCGAAATCGAGTGCCTCTAGTATCGCTTTGCCGGCCGCGTCCTCACTCATAGCAGCGAGCGCCGTGACCAATTTATCCGCAACAGCTTGCGACACCCGAGGGTGAGCCGCAATGGCATGAGGCGTAAAGGATTTCGTTGTCCACAGAATGCGGAGCTTGTCCTTGATTTCGTCCGGTACGTTGTTAAAGGTGCGCATAATTCCACCACCAGCGGGATATATCCCCGCCACCACGGAGCGATAGACCGAATCATGCGAGCGCACATAGTGCGGTGTCACGGTCACATTCATCTGCTGGAACGATGCCAACGGAAGCACGGTGGCGGCAAAGGAGGCAGGCGCGGGAAAGGCCATGTCGACGCCATTTAGTTCAGCCACCGACGCGATCGGATCTTCCTTTCGCACAACTACGATGCCAGTCAGTTTCTTTTTCTTCTCCCTAGCCACAGCGCGATACCCCGCGGTTTCATGGAAGGTCACGTAGTGATACGGGTTCATGTAGGCCAAATCGAATTCGCCCGCTTGCAACCTGCGCTCGAATTCGGGAATGTCGGGCGCCGTCTTGAACAAGAGCGTCAATCCAGTTTTCTCCTCCAGAACCTTAATTAGCGGCGCCCAAGCCTTGGCAAGCTCGCTAGGCGCCTGTTGCGGCACCACGCCGAAAAGTAGGGGCTGATTGGCATTTGCGCAGAAACTGACACTTGCCATGCACATAAAGAGCGCTAGTGTGTACTGAATGGTCTGTTTTCGCATACGTCACCTAGCACTTAGGATTGAGGAAAGGCGAGTTTCGAAAATAGGTTCGAAACCTTTCCATCACGGTTGGCAATAGCGTGTTTACACGCCAGGTTTCCCGTATCAATTCGGTGGCCAACGATGGATTCGAACGATCATTAATCACCGTGCCGAGTAGTTTGGCGCCCGCGCCCGTGAGTCTTGAATAGGCCAACCGAAGATTGGTCTGGGTGGTTTGGCCGGCCAGCACAACCATGATGGTGCCATCGCAATTGGCACAGACCGCCTCGGCGGGGATGTTGCCGCGGTTGACAGCATTGATCGCCGACGTATCGATAATGATCGCGTCAAACTGCTCGCGCCACATGGCAATTTTCTGCTCCAACACCATTTTTTCCCTCAATCTGATTGTGCCCACGCCATTATTCGGGGCTGCCAATAATGTTAAATTGCTTCCTGGGGCCTGGTCGGCCTCAATGCTTAGCCTGCCATCGGCCTCTATCCAGTCCTGCCGGGCGACGCCGAACCGCGAATCTAGGGACGGATGAAATAGGTTAAGGTCTATCAAAAGAGTATTTCGACCTGCAGCCTCACAACGTTGAGCCAATGCGTAAGCTAAAGTGCTCACACCCTCGCCCGGTTCCGCCGATGCTACGGCCACCACGTTGTAACCGCGACCCAGTGTACTTGCGTAAACTGCTTCCAACTCTTTGTATTCGTAAGGTATATTTGTCATATCAACCCCAACAATGCGACTAAGGTAACCACCGAAACAATATCCCTGACTGACGACATAAATGTTTTCCAATTACTTTGCTCGGTGGTCGGCACAAACACCGTGTCGCCGGCGCGCACAAGCGGTATCGAGCTGTAATCACCACTGCGACTGAATGATTCCAAATCAAATGTGGTTGCCCTGTCCTTGCAGCAGGACGTATTAACTACGGTGATCTTGCCAACGTAGGCGTCACTCTTGGGGCCGCCTGCTTCGGCCAGCAAATCCAGTAGCGTCATGCTGTCGTCAAAGCGATAGCGACCGGGTTTGTTCACCGCGCCCAACACACGCACCGTTTTTTCTTTCTGCTCGTCTAGCCAAAGGCGGTTGCGATCAGGCACATAAACCGTGTCACCTGGAACAACTTTAGGAAGCAAGCTGACATCGCCGGTTTCAAGATAAAGACTCAAATTGAAATCCACCGACGTCACCCTGTCACGAACGCGCGTCGTGATGCGAATATTGTGTAAATCGGCGCTGGCGGTTGGGCCACCCGCGTGCGACAAAAGATCCATAAAGGACATTTCACTAGACCATTCGAATCGACCGGGCTGTGTCACCGCGCCAATGACGCCTACTGCGCGACCAGGTGGAACGCTGATCCAGGATTTTTCGTTGGCATCCACCTTCTCAGGTACGAACACGGCATCGCCGGGGCGAATCTGCGGAATGCTGTTTTTCTGGGAACCGTCTGAGTAGGCGCGCAAGTCGAAGGATTTAATTTCGCCATTGGCACTGAGAACGCGTATCCGACTTGACTCGGCAAAACGGGTTGGACCGCCAGCATTTGCCAAAATATCCAAGAAGCTCGCGCCGGGTTTAGATTCATAAGCGCCTGGTTTGAACACTTCACCCATAACGTAAATCGTATTTTCTCCCGACTTAATTTCGGTATCTTCCTTTGGCACAAAAATGGTAGATCCCGGCTTTATTTGCGGCATTTTTGAAGATTCGCCGGTATCCAGGAACACCTTCATATTGAAAGCCGCTGGCTCATTCTTGCTCGAAATAATCCTGATTCGGTCAACACCTGCAAAGCGACTGACACCACCGGCGCGCATCAGTATATCAATCAGCGTCGCACCTTCTCGGAAACTGTAAATGCCGGGCTTGTTAACTTCCCCAAACACTTTTATCGCCGTGCGATCTTCGCCACTCTCGCCAATAGCATTCATGCGAGTGGCATCAAAGTCCATCTGCACATTACCTGTGAGTGGCGATGAAGGTACAAACACGACGTCCGACGAGCGCAATTCAGGAATCTTGGAAGCATCGCCAGAATCCAAGTAATATTTGTAG
>JANOTC010000089.1:0-2738 GCA_031416175.1 Gammaproteobacteria bacterium | reverse complement strand
CGCGGGCATTGACGACAACAAGCATCTAACACTTGAAACACGCATGAAAGCGTGGAGCGTATGGGAAATGGTGCTCTTTGTTTTTAATGGCCTAGTTTTCGTGTTGCTGGGTCTACAATTGCGTGACGTTCTAAGTCGAATTCCAGGCTATTCCTGGCACGAACTATTTCTCTATGCGCTCGCTGTCAGCGCGACAGTCGTGGTGGTGCGCCTGCTCTGGGTTTATCCCGGCTCACAAGTTTCGTTTTGGCTCAATCGTCTGCACAACCCCAACATCACGCCGCCACAACCACGCAACTTACTAATTGTCGGTTGGGCCGGTATACGCGGCTCGGTAACACTCGCGGGCGCAATGTCACTGCCGCTCATGGCCGGAACAGAACTATTTCCGGCGCGCGACCTATTAATTTTCCTCGCCACCAGTGTTATCGTATTCACTTTAGTAGTGAACGCCCTCACCCTGCCGCTGATCATTCGGCACTTGCGCATTACGGATGATGGTGAAATTGATCGCGAAGAACGTCGTGCGCGCATCGCGGTGAGCCAAGCGGCTATAGCTGTTTTGGGAGCGCGATTAATCAACGTTCACGACAGCGCGGATCGCGAATTGATCGTGGCGCTCGTAGCTGAATACACCTTGCGTGTGCAACATGCTGATGAAAGCAACCGCGCCGATGTCGCCATTACTAATCGCATTGCCGCCGAACGCGCCACGCGCTTGTACGCGCTTTCCGCTGAACGCAAAACCTTGCACGACTTACGCAACGCGCACAAAATCAACGAGCAAACACTCTTTGCGATTCAGAGGGAAATTGACTTCCGTGAGGCAGGTCTGAGTTCGACCCATGCCACAACACAAGTAAAAGGACATAATTAGGGTTTACGATCTTCCTGAAGTGGAAAGGTACGCACATACAGCGTTTCCACTTCTTTTCTAGCCCAGGGCGTACTGCGTAAAAATTTCAAGCTGGAGGAAATGCCGGGGTTGCTGGTGAAACAGCGAATATTGATACGCGCGCCCAACCCGTCCCAGCCATATTTGCCGACCAAACGCGTTAAAACCGTTTCTAACTTCACCCCGTGCAGCGGATCGCTCTGCCGACGCGGACCCGCTTCACCCGCCTCGTTATTCTCGCTTTCGTTAGTCATTAATCCTCCATAGATCCTTTGCCACGCAACGCTTTAGTACGGCCACGCAAGGTCTTTTCGTCCATCCGCCGCGTTTGCGCACGACGACTTGGCTTAGTCGGTACGCGCGGTTTGGCCACCACGGTGACTGACGTTAATATATCACTCAGTCGATCCAGCGCTTCTTGACGATTTTTTTCCTGACTTCGATGTTGCTGCGCCTTGATCACCACCACCCCTTCTTTGGTGATGCGGTGATCGCTCAGTGCCAACAAGCGCGTTTTGTAAATATCCGACACGGACGATGCATTGATATCAAAGCGCAAGTGAACAGCCGAAGAAACTTTGTTTACGTTCTGACCGCCCGCGCCTTGCGAACGTACCGCTGTCATTTCAATTTCGCTATCGAGAATCACCATTTTATTAGAAATTTTGATCGCGACGTTTCTCTCTTCGCTACCTGTTACCACATCAAGTCATCCGGAATGGGGAAGTCTTTATACGGGTCTTCACCGCTACTAGGCGCCGCTTTTTGAGTTGCATCCAGGCTCACCACCACACGGCTCGGATCGCGTTGCCGAATTTTTTCTGCCGCTTCCGCGGGTACCACCGCATACGCACCCGCGACTTTCACTACCGCACAACGCCCATCACCAATTTGCGCACGCACGGCGGTCGACACCATGACACGTTTGATCTTGTTATCCAGCGTAAAATAATACGGCGTGTCGTCTTCACTTTGTGGCAAGCGATGCGCCGCAATGATCTCATTGATTTGCGCCGCCATGGCCTTACGCTCAACTGCGTCTTGGCGCGTACGGTCAAGTTGGCGATCACGCTCAACTTTTTCAGCCGCCGCTTTTTGCGCGCGCAATTGCGCCTCGTCCACCTCAACTTTGCCTTTGCCCTTAGGCTGCTGCTTGATCTTTTGATGCAAGTCAGCCTTGGTCTGCTTCAGTTTTTTTTCGTCAACCAATCCCGTTTTAAGGAGCTGATCGCGCAGAGAATTACCCATGATACCGTCTACCCTATCAAGCAAAAAACAATTAGAACCCTATAATACCAAGTCACTCGCGTCTACGCGCAAGCGCCGCATCTATGGTCAGAGCATCAAATGCATTCGCGCCATTATCGGTTGTCAACAATCTAATTATCGGATAGATTGAACCATGAAAACTCCCCGCGTCACACTCGACCAATGGCGCGCACTGCAAACTGTCGTCGACACAGGTGGCTATGCGCAGGCTGCTGAAAAACTGCATCGCAGCCAGTCGTCGGTCAGCTACACCGTTTCAAAATTACAAGACCAACTGGGCATTCCCTTGCTGCAAATAGAAGGGCGAAAAGCGCAACTAACCGACGCCGGTCGTGTTGTGCTGGATCGCTCGCGCCAATTGGTGCGGCAGGCATCCGAGTTGGAAGCCTTCGCGCACAACTTGGGACGCGGTTGGGAATCGGAAATTCGCCTCGTCGTCGATGCGGCGTTTCCCACTCCCCTGTTAATGGACGTATTGCAAGAATTTCAGCCGCAAAACCGTGGCTCGCGCGTGCAATTGCGCGAAGTCATACTGTCCGGTGCAGAAGAAGCATTGCGCGACGGCCTAGCGGAT
>JANOTC010000088.1:0-1525 GCA_031416175.1 Gammaproteobacteria bacterium | reverse complement strand
GATCGCGAACCCGCCACCGGCTCCATCCGGCTGGTCGCTCGCCCACCGAAAAAGGCACAGTCGCCTGAGAAAAACCTACCCACACGCTCAAGCCCCGATGAAAGCGATGATGTTCTGGAAATCTCTCAATTAATGTATTAGCTACAACCCGATCAAATAATTTGTAATCTGAGCTGCCTGCCATGTCGAAGCCCGCCGTTCGCGACATCACCCAATTAAATCCGCGCGCGGCGATTTGATGGAAAAAGCCTTCAAAATAGCGATTCACCTTCACCCCGTGCACCACTTGCGCACCGTCACGCCAGCACTGAATAAACTCAGGAATTTTAACAGGCGGATGCTGCATATCGCCATCCAACGTCATGATTGCGTCCCCGCTCGCTCTCGCCATTCCCGCCACGAGTGCGGCTTCCTTACCAAAACGGCGCGATAGACCCACAATCTTTATACAAGGATTTTGCTGTCGAAATTGGGCGCAGCGCTCAAAGGTATCGTCAGTCGAACCATCATCTACCACGACAATTTCATACGTCACGCTTAGAGTATTTAGGACATCCGCGACCGCTGCCAACGTGAGCGCAATCACTGCGTGTTCCTGAAAAACAGGAATCACCACGCTAATCTCTATCGCACTCTTTGCCATGCCTTTTCCTCGTAACCACTCCCGCATTACCGCAACTTCGAGCAAGATGCATACCGCGCAAGCTGAGATTCGTCCACATACCGGTGTATTTATTGCCTTAATGTTGGGCAAAATACGAAGTCATCACCCAACGAAGTTCAATTTTCTTGATAAAATGCGACACTTAAATTCAGTCGGATAAAGGATAAACGGATGGCAAGTCGAGGAATTTTAGTTACGGGTGGCGCTGGCTATATTGGAAGCCACGTTGTGCGGCAACTCGGCGAGGCCGGTTATGACCGAATTATCGTATTGGACAACCTCAGCAAAGGTTTTCGTGATGCAATATTGTATGGTGAACTCGTTGTCGGCGACACCGGCGACCGTGCGTTAGTAACCAAAGTTCTGCAAGAACACCAAATTGATTCGGTTCTACATTTCGCCGCCCATACCGTCGTCCCTGAATCTGTCGCCGATCCGCTCAAGTATTATGGCAATAACACGTGTAATACGCGCAATCTTTTGGAATGATGCGCGGCAACCGGCGTTAAGCACTTTATTTTCTCGTCGACAGCGGCCGTGTATGGCATACCCGCCCATACGCCAGTAGATGAAAGTACCCCGCTGCAACCGATTAATCCGTACGGCACATCCAAACTCATGAGCGAAATGATGCTGCGTGACTTGGCTGCCGCCACCGCCATCCGCTTCGTCGCCTTACGCTATTTCAACGTCGCCGGTTGCGATCTGGAAGGCCGAATCGGACAAAGCACGCCGCAAGCGACGCTGTTAACCAAAGTCGCTTGCGAAGTGGCCGTTGGCAAACGCGACCATGTCGCTATTTTCGGCACAGACTACGACACCGTCGACGGCACGGGTGTACGCGATTACATCCATGTCGAA
>JANOTC010000087.1:0-11756 GCA_031416175.1 Gammaproteobacteria bacterium | reverse complement strand
GCGATAGCGTGACAGTGATTAATGCGGCATTCCAAGGTGCGCCACCTTTGCCTATCGTTGCGCCAACGCCCATTTGGGAACAAACATGGGCAATTGATATTGCCAAGCAAGCCATGGGTGCGTTGGCAGTGTTAATGGTGTTGTTGATCATGGTTCGCCCTGTGGTGAAGGCGTGGACGATTAAGTTGGAACCCCAGCAGACCGAGGCGGAAGCCGCTGCTGCGGCCGCTGGCGGAGTGAGGGGGCCAGACGGTGTTATGGTCAATGAAGCGATGCCGGACGGATCCAAACCTGAAGAATGGGGCGCGCCTGGCAAGACAGATGAGGAGTACGACAAGATGTTGGCTGTGTTACGTAAGTTAGTGACGGAGGATCCGCGTTTAGTGGCGCAAGTAATCCGAACCTGGATCGCCGTAGACGAGTCGAGTAGCTAATATGCAAGCAGGTGGACCTAGCCTTCCGGTTGATTCGCGTTCTTCGGGACCGCCGTTACGAGGAATCGAGCGTTCGGCGATCTTATTGTTAACGTTAGGCGAAGAGGCGGCAGCAAACGCGCTTAAGCACATGGAACCCAAAGAAGTACAAAAGCTGGGTATGACCATGGCCACGCTTCAGTCCGTGACCAAAGAGCAAGTTAAATCTGTTATCAAAGAGTTTTATCAAATTGTTCAGACCGCGACGTCGCTGGGCATGGATACCGACGAGTACATCAAAAACGTGTTAATTAAAGCTTTAGGGGCTGACAAGGCAGCGAATTTGATCGACCGAATCTTGACTGGTAGTTCGGTAAAGGGCCTGGATGCGTTCAAGTGGATGGATCCGCGTTCCATTGCAGACTTGATACGAAACGAGCATCCGCAGGTCGTGGCGATTGTTTTGTCGTTTTTAGAGAGCGATCAAGCCGCTGCCGTGTTACAGGTTTTCCCTGAGCCTGTTCGGGTGGATGTTGTGCTGCGAATTGCCACGCTAGAAGGGATTCAGCCTCAGGCGCTGCAAGAACTAAACGATATCATGGAGCGCCAGTTTACCGGCAACTCAGCCGTCAAGTCGTCCAGTGTGGGGGGCGTACGCACCGCTGCAAATATTCTCAACTTCTTGGATCGCTCGATAGAGCAAGAAATTATCGACAGCATCAAAGACGTCGATGGCGATTTGGCTGCGACGATCCAAGACCTCATGTTTGTCTTCGAGAATTTGAACGACATTGATGACAAGGGTATACAGACCATCCTCAAAGAAGTGTCCAGCGAGGATATGGTATTAGCGCTCAAAGGGGCGGATGAAGCCATCAAGTCTAAGATTCTCAAGAATATGTCCAAGCGTGCGGCGGAAATTTTGGTCGACGATTTGGAAGCGAAGGGTCCCGTCAAGCTCAGCGATGTGGAATCTGCGCAGAAAAATATCGTGGCAATCGCACGGCGTTTGGCCGAAGCCGGAACAATTACACTAACAACAGGTGCAGAACAATATGTCTAATGATTATTGTGCTGTAAATTATTGTGCTGTAAAAATGTTGCGTCGCGGTTAATGTCGACTTCGCGCATCTTTGCTAAACATAACATGCCTGAAATGGAAGTGTGGGAATTGCCCTTTTTTGGTGGTCCCGGTCAAGCCATTGAGTTGGGGCGTGACGCAGCGGTGGGGTTAACGGCGGATAAAGTTGCCCTTATTCAGGCGCAGGCGCACCAAGAGGCTTACGCGGCCGGACATCTGGAGGGGCTGGCGAAAGGCCGCGATGAAGGTCTGGTCGAAGGCCGAGCACTCGGTCATGCTGATGGCTTGGAGCGCGGAATTCAGGAAGCACGCGTTGTGATGCTGCAGCAGTTTGATCACTTGGAAGCGCTCATGGCAACGCTTACAAAGCCGCTGCAAAAGCTGGATCAACAAGTTGAGGAAGAATTGGTGGCCTTGGCGATGACCGTGGCGCGCCACTTGGTGCGTCGCGAACTGAAAATTGATCCAGGCCAGGTAGTGGCTGCGGTGCGCCAAGCAGTGGCAGTGTTGCCGGTCGCGGCGCGGGATGTGCGGGTATTGCTACATCCGGCGGATGCGCAATTGGTGCGTGCAGCAATGTCGCTTAAAGAACAGAGTGATGAAGAACGGCGCTGGCGCATTCTTGAAGATGCGACCGTAACGCGCGGTGGTTGTTTAGTCGAAACGGAGGCTTCTCGTATAGATGCATCAGTAGAGACGCGCCTTGCTGCCATTGTGGCCGCCGCACTCGGCGGGGGACGTGAAAGCGATGAAAGTAATCACGCCTAACGCCGAGCGCGAGACGGAATGGGTAGAGCGACTGTCGCCCTATCGACAACGCTTGGACAGCGCGCCACCCCTCATTGTCGAAGGCAAGCTCACACGCATGGTTGGTCTCACGTTAGAGGCCGTGGGTTGCCAGGCGCCGATTGGTTCGCGATGCCTGGTTTCGGGGCCAGGCGGCGCGAATGTCGAGGCCGAGGTCGTCGGCTTTGGTGCAGATAGATTGTATTTGATGCCTACTGGCGATGTGCGCGGCATTGTTCCGAATGCGCGAGTCATTCCCTCAGGTCGTGTGTATGAAGCGCCGGTCGGCAGCGGCTTGTTAGGGCGCGTGTTGGACGGCGCCGGTCGCCCGCTCGACGGCAAGGGGCCGCTTAAAGTCGACAAATACGTGCCCATGTATGGCAAACCCATTAATCCGCTGAGCCGGGCGCCTATTCGTACGCCCTTGGACGTGGGCGTGCGCGCCATCAACTCCATGTTAACGGTTGGACGCGGTCAGCGCATGGGCTTGTTCGCAGGCAGCGGCGTGGGTAAGAGTGTGCTGTTAGGCATGATGACGCGCTTTACGGCGGCCGACGTAGTGGTTGTCGGTTTGATCGGCGAACGTGGTCGCGAAGTAAAAGAATTTATTCAAGAGATTCTGGGAGAGGAAGGCATGCGCCGCGCCGTGGTGGTGGCCGCGCCCGCCGATAGCCCGCCGGTGCTCCGGCTGCACGGTGCCGCCCTGGCGACCGCCATCGCTGAAAATTTTCGGGATCAAGGGTTAAATTGCTTATTGTTAATGGATTCGCTTACCCGTTACGCACAAGCGCAACGCGAAGTGGCCTTGGCCATAGGCGAGCCACCTGCCACGCGCGGTTATCCGCCGTCCGTATTCGCAAAACTGCCGCAACTGGTAGAGCGCGCGGGCAATGGAAAAGAAGGCGGCGGCTCGATCACCGCGTTCTATACCGTGTTGGCCGAAGGGGATGATCAGCAAGACCCGATTGCGGACGCGGCGCGGGCCATTCTAGACGGGCATGTTGTGCTTTCGCGCACACTGGCCGAAGCGGGGCACTATCCAGCGATTGACGTTGAGGCCTCGATAAGTCGCGTCATGCCGGCTGTCACCGATGAACGCCATCAAAAATCTTCGCGTCGCTTGCGGCAAGTCTTGTCAACCTACCAGCAAAATCGCGACCTTATTGCGGTGGGCGCCTATGCGCGTGGCAGCGATCCGCGCATTGAGGAAGCCATTAATTATCACCCAAAACTCATGCACTTTTTGCAGCAGGGAATGCAAGAAGCGGTTCCTTATCAAGCCAGTTTGGATGCGTTGCACGCCTTAATGAAAGCGTAGGAGTAAGGGGCTAAACAATGAAACAATCTGAACGCTTTAAACCCGTTACCCAACTAACGCATAACAGGGAACAAGAAGCCGCTCGGCGCTTGAGTGAGTTCGTGCAGGCGATGGAACAACAGCGCACGCGCTTAAGTGATTTGGAAAACTATTGCGCCGAATATCGCAAGCAATTCGCGGTCGAAAGTGCGGCCGGTGTAACGTCGGCGCGGGTGCAAGACTTTCATGGCTTCTTACTCAATTTAGATGGCGTGATTTCACAGCAACGGGCAGCAGTGGTTCGCCTAGAGCGGGAATACGAAGAACGCAAGCGGCAATGGTTGGCCGCGCGCGGGCGCTCACAGGCCATTGATCATGTGGTTGACACGTATCGTAGCGCCGAGCAAGCAAAAGAAAATCGGCAAGATCAAGCTGAACAAGATGATCGCTCTACTACTCGGTTTTTCCAGCAAAAATAATTCGCTTCTTGCCAGCCTGATACAATACCAGCATATAAAAACCAATGATATACCCAAGCACAACCCCAGACCCAGGCCTCAGGACTCTGCAAGTCGGACCCGGCTCGCGTTCATTGCACAGGGAAGTGCAGGTGGTGCGAAGCCCAGGGATGGGCGAGAGCGACCATTACGAACGGCATCGCCCGGAAAACACCGCCCTCTACCGCTTAGTTCAAGACCAAGCCGAGACGTTCTTCGCCCGGGTTGAGGCGGAAACCGCACACGGCTTGCCGGATTACATCAAAATCGAATTCAACGCCTTCCTCGATTGCGGCATCCTCGCCAACGGATTTCTGCGGTTGCAGTGCGGCGATTGCCACCATGAGAAGATCGTTCCCTTTTCCTGACCGCTCTTGCGCATCCATGCGCCCGGCATTAGTGCGTCCATGCTCGTCGCCACCACCGACCTTGATTGCCGCCTCCCAAGCGATGATCAACGGCCTCGCTCGGCCTCAACGAAAACGGCTGTTGGCGGGAGATAAAGAACCGCTCCTCGGCCCCATTCCTGTCCAACGAAGCTCAAAAACACGTCGAGTAACCTACTTGGCCGACCATTCTCGGCGTTTTTTGGCGTTGAGTTTACGGAACATGGAGGTGGATTTTTGGAAAAAGGCGGTTTATAGTCCCTATCCTCCGGCTAGCATTTAGCCCAAGTGGCTGATAGGCAGCCGGCTAAAACCGTGTCTGAGTGGTACCCAGATTTGAACCGTGCCAGAAATTTTAAGATCGAGGCGCATGGTACTGGGCCACGGTATCTTTATTAATGCACACCAAGGGAGTTAATACCAATGCCAGGTAAATCGAATTAAAAAATACATTTGAGCTGACGCCTGCCGCTATTGATCCAGCGCTGTCAATAATATACCAAGCCATCATTGCCAAAATTGTGGTGTTAATAATGGGCCTGTTTCCCTCTTTAAGTGCAGGAACAACAATCCCGCCCAGAAATATGGAAACAGCGCCCAATAAGCCCGCCCCAATCGCCGATAACCACATTGTGTTTTTATCAAGTGGAGCAGATAGGTTGTCAATAGGCCAGTTAGAGAAATCAAGAATTAAACGGGCGGGGATATTAAACCCGGCAAAAGGGGCGAGTCCCCATAGAAGTGAATAAACAGCAAAAATAATGGAAACAACCATCAAAAAATTTGCCCGTGCATTGAGTGACATGCCAATCTCCTGAAGTATGAAAATACAGGCTAAACCATGCTGTAATACAAAACAATTACCTGGGAGGTAAGTGTTTTTGATAAGTAGTAACCTCTGGCAAGCCGGAGTTTGCCCTGATAAATAAAGCTTGGGAGAGCCGCGGGATGAATGATTCTATCGGGTGTATTTTGCGGAAGTGGCGCAAAAAAAGAAGATATAGCCAGCTTCAATTGTCCCTGGAATTGGACATCTCTAGCAAACATGTCAGTTTTATGGAAACAGGGCGTTCCATTCCAAGCAGGGAAATGATCCTTAAAATAGGAGAGTTTTTATTTTTGCCGAAGCGCGAAATAAACCGCGGGTTATATTTAGCCGGCTATGCCCCTGTCTATACGGAACTGTCTTTTGGGCATGAAAATTTAAAGCCGGTATTTAGCGCCATTGACCAAATGATTGTGAACCACATGCCTTATCCGGCTATTGTCCTGGACCAGGATTGGGATATTGTGAAAGCCAATGACGCGGCAAAAAAATTACTATTTGATTTGGGTTATTCTGGCTATAAAAACCTGGTCGAAGCCCTGATATGTGACAACCCTAAGACCTCGAAAATTGTAAACTGGCATGAGTCAGCTTTAGTTGTCTTAATGCGGTTACGGCATGAAATAAGTATGTTGGGTGGCTCTGCCCGATTGGAAGAGCTGGAAGAAAATTTAACAGCTTGCTTGGCTCCAGATGATGAAGCCATTAATTTTGACGAAAACCAGCCTGTCTTATCAACGAAATTTAAAGTGGCTGGCTGTGTCCTATCATTTTTTTCGGTTATATCCCAACTAAGCACGATCCAGGACGTTACTGTGGGTGAGTTTAAAGTGGAGTTGATGTTTCCATCAGATGAAATAACAAAAGAGTTTTGTAGGGGAAATATATGAGTTTCTTTAACTACTGGTTGCGGGTTTTCCTGGCCACGTGAATTGCCCTGAGAGCCACGGCTGACGCGGCTTCCAGTATTCGGCGCCAAAAACCGTTAAAGTCGATGGTTTTGGTGGAAAAAATGGAGAAGAGCCTAGTATTTAGCCACATTCCGACACAATTGACGAAAGCGCAGTTCGCCCTAATTGTCTTGCCCCACCTGACCGTAGGTCGTCGAGGGCCGCATAAGAAATTGCGGCACGGTTCAAATCTGAGTACCACTCAGACACGGTTTTAGCCGGCTGCCTATCAGCCACTTGGTCTAAATGCGAGCCGAGCCCAAGCGCATACAATAGACCATTCCTCAGTTGCCCTACGGGAATGATCTTTTGAACTCAACCATGACATCAACTGTACCCACGTCCGCAAGAACAATGAACGCTGAACAGAAAAAAAGCGTCGCCGTGGCCGCGCTTACGGGTACAAAAACCGTGACGCAAATTGCGATAGAAACTAAGTCCAGCAGGAAGTTCGTTCGCGGTCAGAAAGCGAAAGCCGCCGTTGCCATCGATGCTGCGTTTGATCCAGCCCCTACTCCAGATCTTAGGCATTCCCACTTTTTCGCTGGACACGGACCGAATTTCGGCACGGTTCAAAAACGGTGTGTTTTGGGTACCAGTAGACGAGCCTATGCCAACCGGAAAACGGCAATTAATTGAAAGCGTTGAGTGATAGGCAGCGGGCTATGACGGTACTTTAGTGGTACTCAGATTTGAACCGTGCCTGAAATAGCCGATTTGTAGCAGGCAATAGATCTGTTTCAAGATGCCCTTGCGCTGCAAAACCAAGGAACGTTCCGCCTCGGTCATGGCAAAAAATTCAATACGCTGTTCGACGCCGAAGTTACGGCACACAGCTACCTTCGACATGCCGCCGTTCAGTGCGGCAATGATGGCGTCCCGTTTCTCGCCAACGATGGCCGTCGGCCGTCCGCCGACTCTGTCACGCCGCTTGGCGGCGGCCAGACCGGCAATGACCCGCTCCTGGATTAAGGCCCGTTCGTACTGAGCTAGTGCACCGAACACATGGAATAGCAGATCGCCCGATGCCGTGGTGGTGTCCATGCCTTCGGTGAGCGACCGGAAGGCGACCTGCGTGTCTTTCAGCGTGGTCACGATGGAGAGCAAGTGCGACAGCGAACGCCCCAGCCGATCCAGCTTCCAGACGACGAGCACGTCACCGGGGCATACGAATTCCAGTGCCTTGGCCAAGCCAGACCGATCATCTTTGGCACTGGAGGCATGATCCTCGAATAAGTGGCGGGCATCGATGCCCGCCGCCAGCAGCGCATCGCGTTGCAGATCGGTGCTTTGCCGATCCGAGTCCGATGAAACGCGCACGTAACCAACCAGTATAAACGAATAACCACTAAAATTAGGTTTCCGTAGGGTAGCGCATAGCGACAATTTCTTGTCATTGACAACGTGACGGAAAACACCTGTTTCCCGTCACTGTGATATATCCCACGGATTGATGATGGTTACTCCCGTAGGCTTGAAATCAGCGACGTTGCGAGTGACCACCGTCATGCCATGCACAAGGGCAGTGGCCGCGATGAGTGCATCGCGATCACCGCGCTTGTCGGGTAAATGCAGCCGGGCGCAGCGTAGTGCCACGGCGGTATCGACAGGCAGCGTGCGGACGAAAAACTCGGGCAATACGTGCTGTTCCAGCCACGAACGCAGCATGGCGCCTTGGGTCGCGTCCTTGCGCTCAATCGACAGAACGCCAAGCTCTAATTCCATGATGGTGATGGCCGACACAAAGAGATCGGCGGCATCAACGCTTTCTGTCCATGCCGTCACGTTCGCATCGGCCTTGCCAAGTCGGACCTTGCGCAGCTCGGACACCACGTTGGTGTCGAGAACAAGCATCATGAGAAATCAGCCGGCCGGCTTTGGATGGTCACACGCGGCGGCTCAAACTCAATGTCGGCGATCCCCGGCATTGCCAGCGCGTCGGCGATATTGCGCCGCTGCTTCGTGAGCCTCTGATAGTCGTCAAAGCTCAAAAGCACATGGGCGGGTTTGCCCCGGTCTGTGATGAACACCGGCCCATTGTTGGCGGCCCTTTTTGCCTCGCTCGCCCCTTGATTGAACTCGCGGCTTGATAAGGTGGTAATGGTCATGGCGACACCCCGTATACATTGAATAATGTAGCCATGTTACTACTATAATCAAGCGGGTGCAAGCGTTTCAAAGTCGGTAAACGAGTTGTACGCAGGAACGGTCAGCACAGTCGACAAATTCCGCCGGTTTGGGCTTACAACCCCATTGGGGAAATACCGCGACATGACGTGCCGCACATCTTGCTGCATAGAATCCTGATCGTAGACGAAGAATTGTCGCTTTGCCTTGAAATAGCCCAGCTGTAGCGTCAAGTGCACGGCGATCGAGGGCGTACGAACGGCGATCTTCCCAAGTAGTTAATAAACGGGTATAGTATCACCTACTAACCGGCGTTTGAGAAGGTGAACGTATGGCTATTGTTGTGGATACTATCGACCACGCGACGCTTGAGCGCTTGATTGAAGCGGGCGCGGTCCGCGGGGCCAGCATTGTCGGGCAGCCTGGCGGCTGGGGTGTCGTCATTCAGTACGGAGTGACTGAGCGCGTGCTTGCGGCCAAGCGCGGCGCCGTTCGCGTCTTTCGCCGGTTCGAAACGTTGGTTGCCTACCTAAAGAGTGTTGGTATTGCCCGCTACCAGGTGGATGCCACCGAATTTGATCCCGTGGCACTCCGGACGGAACGCAAGCGCGGTGACTCCGCAGTACGGATGAGGAACGCCCACGAAGCGGCCGCCTATAAAGGCTGGCTTACCCAGCAGGTTCAGGAGGCCATCGACGACCCGCGGCCAAGTGTGCCCCATGAGCAGGTGGTAGCGGAATGGGAAATTGAGCGTGCTGCGTTACTAAGAAAAGCTCAGGGCCGGGGAGACTAGGTTTGCCGATTTGGAAGCCCGCTGCCCTTGCCGATCGCAGGGGCATCATTGAGTATATCGCCCAGGACAACCCTCTCGCGGCCATCGAACTCGGTGATTTGCTGATAGCGCAAGCCGAGCAATTGGACCAGCACCCGACATCTGGACGCATCGGGCGCGTGAAGGGGACGCGGGAGCTTGTGGTGCATCCAAACTACATCCTGGTATACAGGATTGTCGACAAAATGGCTGAAGTATTACGCGTCAAACACGCCGCACAGCGATGGCCGTGACGTAAACTTACACTTTTGGCGCGATGGGCGAAAATAGCCTGATTACGTTTCGACGCAGGTAACGGGAATTCACTGGATATCGGCATCTGAAATTCAGCGTTTGCCGGTTCCTGAGACGGGGTAATCGCCGTTTTTAGGGCAAGGTTCAAATCTGGGTACCACTCAAACACGGTTTTAGCCGTCTGCCTATCGGCCACTTGGGCTAAATGCTAGCCGAGTCCAAACGCGTACAATAGACCATTCCTCAGTTGCCCTACGGGTATGATCTTTTGAAATCAACCACGACTTCGACCGCACCCACGTCCGCAAGAACAATGAACGCTGAACAGAAAAAAAGCGTCGCCGTGGCCGCGTTTACGGGTACAAAAACCGTGACGCAAATTGCGATAGAAAATAGTCCAGCAGGAAGTTCGTTCGCGGTCAGAAGGCGAAAGCTTTCATGGTTTCTTACTCAATTTAGATGGCGTGATTTCACAGCAACGGGCGGCAGTGGTTCGCCTAGAGCGGGAATACGAAGAACGCAAGCGGCAATGGTTGGCCGCACGCGGGCGCTCACAGGCCATTGATCATGTGGTTGACACGTATCGTAGCGCCGAGCAAGCAAAAGAAAGTCGGCAAGATCAAGCAAAACAAGATGATCGCGCTACTACTCGGTTTTTTCAGCAAAAATAATTCGCTTCTTGCTAGCCTACAGGTCATTTTTAAAACTAAAAATACGCCATTCCAACACACGCTCCCAATAGTGGCATAACGGTTGCTCCGGTTGAGCACTGACTCGCACAAGGAGCGCGTGGATATGACCGAATTTTCATCCAGTCTTACCTCAATGCTGACGCCTTCGGCCAACGCTGGCCCGACTCCCAATGCGGCACTAAATTCGCCGCCAACGGGTTCGTCAGCGGGCGGTTTTTCCGCCGCGCTCAAAAACGCCACCTCTGAACGCGCAACCGTGGAAGAGCAGGTTAAACCGGCAAGCAATGAACCGCCTGCAAGCAAAGTAAGCGAAACGCCCGCGCCAGCCAGCAAGGACGAGCCGACAACGGCAAAAGCGGTAACAGCGACAGCCGACGAGGAGGCGCCCAAGGAGGCGTCTGATTCGAGCGCTGACGACGAGGAAGCCGACTCGAAAACAACGAATGCGCAAAGCCAAGCGGAATTGGCCGCATTGGCTGAAAGTCAGCAAGCCAAGTTAGACGCGATTGCCGCTGTGTTGCCGCCAAGTTCAGACACCCTTGCCGCATCGGATGCGGTCCGCGCCGCCTTGTCGGCCCAAGCGGCCAAGAGTATCGCGGACGCCGCCAAGGTCGATTCCGACCAGGAGCCGGATGCCGACGCGAAAGAACCCGACGAAGTGGTCCCGGAAGGTGGCGTGGAGACGGGGCTTAACAGCAAATTTGCGTCTTTGACTCAAGCCGCCTCGGCGCCTCAGGCTCAAAGTCAGCCGGTAAAAGGTCCAGACACGCCAACGCTGGGCGTCTCGCCCGCGGCGGTTGAGTTCAGTGCCGTTAGTCGCACTGCTGAAATGGAAAAAACGGTGGAGGCGTCAAAGGCAAGAACAAGCGAGGAACCGCTGCGCGCATTTTCGGACTTGCTCGAACAGAGCACGAATAAAGTACCCGACTTACCGAATCGAGAGCTCTCGGCGGTGCCAGTTTCCGCTCGCACCCCAGCCGCACCGGGTCAGGCGATATCCATCGGCGCCGCGTTGCACGAAGCGGATTGGGGTAACGCGGTTGCCAAACGTGTGACGTGGATGGTGGGTCGCGACTTTCAGCAAGCCGAACTCCGCCTAGACCCGCCGGAATTGGGTCGAATTAACGTACGCATCTCCGTGACCAATGACCAGGCGAGCGTGAGCTTCATGTCACCCCATGGAACCGTGCGCGAAGCGGTGGAAGCGTCGCTGCCTAAATTGCGCGACCTCTTAGCTGAAAACGGATTTACCCTCGCCAGTGTGGATGTGACGAGCCAGTTTCAGCAACGGCAGGGCGAGCAGTCAGGGCGCCGCAACGGTTCCGGCAGCAATGGGTCGTACGATTCCGAAGCAGAACTCGACTCGGCAGCACCGATGATGCTGCGGCTTAGTTCAGACGGACTGGTGGACGCGTATGCTTAAGGTTCTAAGCTGACTTGCTGGGAGGCCACCGAGGTAACCGCTGCAATAGCGGCAGATGAAGGTGGCTGAATACTGAATGCGGCAATGCTCAACGTGAGCAATAATAACAAGGCTATTTCTTTCTCTTTCATCGCTTACCCCTCCTTTAACGGTGTGGAGCCATGGGCACAGGCTTCGCGCCAGAGCCATTTCGGCGCGTATAATAGCTCATA
>JANOTC010000086.1:0-8196 GCA_031416175.1 Gammaproteobacteria bacterium | reverse complement strand
CACCGCAGACCGTTTTAATGTGTGGTCATTGGGAACGCCAGAGTCGACAGAAGCCGATATCATTCGACGTTTTTTTGATGGCATCGAACGTTATGCGCCGACGATGGTTTCTTGGAATGGCAGTGGGTTTGATCTTCCTGTTTTGCACTATCGCGCTTTAATTCATGGACTATCGGCGCCGCGCTATTGGGATACTGGCGATGTTGATCGTGACGCGAAGTGGAATAATTACATTAGTCGCTTTCACTGGCGCCATATAGATTTAATGGACGTGATTGCTGGCTACCAAAACCGCGCCGTGGCTCCATTAGACCAGGTGGCGACGCTATTAGGCTTGCCCGGTAAAATGGGTATGAGCGGCGCAAAAGTGTGGGACCATTACTTAGATGGCGATATTGTTGGCATTCGTAACTATTGTGAAACGGATGTGCTTAACACGTATCTTGTTTATTTGCGCTTTGAACTAATGCGCGGCAAGCTCACACAAGCATCCTATCTTGCCGAGTGCAACGTGGTGCGTGATGCGTTGAAGAGCGAAAATAAGCCTCATCTAACCGCGTTTTTGGAAGCGTGGAAATAATCACTTTTACTTTCCCCTGAGGTCGTTTTGAAGCGTCGCCAATCTACTCCAAGTTCCACTATTCAAGTCACGGCGCGCATTGAGTCGTTGGCGTCCGATGGGCGCGGGGTGGCGCGCATCGACGGGCTGGCTGTCTTTGTAGTGGGTGCGCTGCCCGGTGAACTGGTCACGTTACGTTATTCTGCAAATAAGAAGAATTTCGGCGAAGGCGATGTGTGTGAAATCATTGAGCCGTCGCCGGATCGCGTCGTGCCGCGCTGTGAACATTTTGGATTGTGCGGTGGCTGCAGCTTGCAACATCTTCGCGCCGACGCGCAGATTTTTGAGAAGCAACGTGGACTGACGGATGCCTTACAACACATTGGCAAAGTCGAGCCAGAAATAGTTTTAGCGCCCTTAGTTAACGATCATTGGGGATATCGCTATAAAGCGCGTCTGGGCGTGAAATATGTGCGCAAGAAAGAACGGCTGATGATTGGCTTTCGCGAAAAGGAAAGCGCCCTATTAGCGGATTTGTCACGCTGCGAAGTTTTGCATCCGGCGGTGGGTGAGCGCTTCGAAGCATTGCGAGCGTTGATTTTAGGCTTGTCTATCTATCAACAATTGCCCCAGATTGAAGTGGCCATCGGTGACGATGTGGTTGCGCTGATTTTCAGAAATCTGGCTGCATTTTCAGACACCGATTTAGACGCGTTACGTCAATTCGGTGCGCAACACACAATGCAGATTTTTATTCAGCCCAAAGGCCCGGATACCGTTACGCGAATTTATCCGGATGAGGGTAAGCCGCTGAGTTATGCGTTGCCAGATTTTGAAGTGAACTTGGAGTTTTTGCCTAGCGATTTTACGCAGGTGAATCCTGGCCTCAATCGCCGTTTAGTCAAGCAGGCCATTGAGCTGTTAGCGCCGCAGCCAGACGAGCGTGTGCTTGACCTGTTTTGTGGGATTGGCAATTTCACTTTGGCTCTGTCGCGTCGCGCCGGGCACGTGGTGGGTGTCGAGGGCGAGAAAGGTTTGGTCGAACGTGCGCGCGCCAATGCGGAACGCAACGGCGTAAAAAATGCTGAGTTTTACGTGGCTAACCTCGCCGAGGAGTTTGAGGGCGCCGCCTGGGCACGCCAGCAATACGACAAGTTACTGATCGATCCACCACGCAGTGGCGCCTTTGAAATCGTGCAAAAAATGAAGCACTTTAAGCCTAAACGTATCGTCTATGTTTCGTGCAATCCGGCGACTTTAGCGCGAGATGCGGGTGAGTTGGTCCATAATCAAGGTTACCGTTTACGCAGTGCGGGTGTCATGGATATGTTTCCGCATACAACGCATGTGGAATCTATCGCCGTTTTTGAACTAAAGGGAAGTCCGCGCGCCTAAAAAGCAGCCGTCTGACACGCGCTCAGCCTCGTTTCGCGTGCGGGCATAGCGGTTGCTTGTCTTTCAAGAATTTCCTGTCTTGGAGTTGGTTTATGGCGGCTAGGAAATCGGGCACGGCGACGGGGCGGCTATCGACCCAAGACGCGTCCCGAATTAGTGCCTTAGTTCGAGATCTTGAAATAAAGTCTCGCCATTTTCTTGGCTACCCCTGCAATTTAGCGTTCGATTATTCCGCGTTGTTACCGCTGCTTCGTTACCCGATCAATAATATTGGCGACCCTTACCACGACAGTAGTTTCCTGCTCAATACACACGATTTTGAACGTGAAGTGCTTGAAATTTTCCAGACCATGTTGCACGCGCCGATGGACGGTACGTGGGGATACGTTACCAATGGCGGTACGGAAGGTAACATGTATGGCATTTATCTAGCGCGAGAATTGCTGCCAACCGGCGTGGTGTATTACTCGGAGGATACGCATTATAGCGTCGCGAAAATTTTGCGACTGCTGACCGCGCGAAATATCATGATTCGCAGTCAGCCAAACGGTGAAATTGACTATCACGATTTGCGCGAAACCTTGCGCATACATCGCGATGCGCCGCCGATTATTTTCGCTAACATTGGCACGACGATGAAAGGTGCCGTGGACAGCATTCAAACGATTAAGGGCATACTTCGCGAGTTGGCAATCCCTAATTGTTATATTCATGCCGATGCCGCGTTAAGTGGAATGGTGTTGCCGTTCTTGGAAGATGCGCCTGCTTTTGATTTTATGGCGGGCATCGACAGCATTTCGATCAGTGGACACAAAATGGTGGGGTCGCCAATCCCCTGTGGTGTGGTGTTAGCGAAGAATTCGCATGTTGATCGCGTTAAGCGCGCGGTGGAGTATATTGGTACGCTCGATACGACACTTTCTGGATCACGCAGCGGTCTAACACCGCTTTTTCTTTGGTACGCGTTGAAGAGTAAAGGACTAGACGGCTATGCCAGTTTGGTGCGGGAATGCGAAGAACTGGCAAAATATGCAGAGCGAACGTTGGTGGCAGCGGGAGTTGCCGCCTGGCGTAATCCGTATTCCTTGACCGTGGTTTTTCCACGTCCGCCGGAATCAGTGGCGCTACGTTGGCAACTGGCGCAACATGAAAGTATTGCGCACATTATTGTTATGCCGCATGTCACGAAAGCGCATATCGACGAGTTCGTGAAAGACCTGGTCGCGGCCAGAGCCGAAAAGGACGTAGGTTCATGAAGCAAATCACAGTCGTATCGGCGAATCGGCTCGGCGTCGTGGCAGACATTACTAGCGCACTGGCGCGGCACGATATCAATATTGAATCAATGGATGCGGAAACCTTTGGCGAGTCGGGCGTTGTGATATTGTCGGTGGACCGTTACGACGCGGCACTGAGCGCATTACAAGCCTTGCCGGGGTTGCGCGTGATTAGCGAAGAAGCCATTGTTATCCGCTTGAAAAACGAGCCGGGCGCCTTGGCTAGAATCGCTGAACGCTTTCGCGGAGCGGGTATTAGCCTGCGCAGCTTGCGATTTGTACATCGCGAGGATGAGTATGGTCTAGTCGCAATATCGACCGAACGCACCGAGGAAGCGCTGGCGCTGGTCCGCGATGTTTTGGTCGCGTGACGTAAATCGAGTGAATCGGGGCTGGCCAAGAAACTCGAATGTGGTAACATACGCGCGGTCTCCGGGACTGTAAAATAGTCCCATCAATCGCATTGCCTCGATGGCGGAATAGGTAGACGCTCAGGACTTAAAATCCTGTTCTCGTAAGGGAGTGCCGGTTCGATTCCGGCTCGAGGCACCAGTAAAAACAACAACTTAGAAAATCAGAAAAAATTATCAAGAAAACACACAAGGTTCATGTAAGTACTTTGTAAGTCGTTTTGGTCAATGCGGATCAAGCTGACTAGGCGTCAATTTTCGTCTGCACCCACTTCGCGTCAACAGTCCTCTGAATTGCCAATTGTCGTACTTGCGCCGAAAGCGGTAGGTGCGCATCGAAAGCTATCCACTCGGCTAAAGATTTAGCCGCCCATGCTCGGATAACCGCTTTGGCTTCGGGTGTTTCTGGGTGCGTTCCCAACGATACGGCTAAATATTTAGCCAATGTTGGATCAAGGCTCACCGTGGTGCGTTTGCCATCTATGGAAAGGTGAAAGGTGAAAGGTGAAAGGTGAAAGGTGTAATAGCGTGTCATGGCTAAATATTTAGCCAATAGTCGCGTGGAGTCAATGGGGGCGTTAGTAAAAAACTCTCAAGTGCGGGCGTATCTTTTTGAGCAGACGTTCGGTCCTTGGCTTAACGAGCTCCAGAGTTTTACCCTCCCCCTATGTTCCCAAAACCTGTGCACTTTACCCGTTACTTTGCAATGGGTTTCTTGTCGTCGCGCAAGCAAAATAGAATCCATTGGGCTTTCAGTACTCGGTGTTGAAACTTTGGGTCAGGTGCGTCCGTCCAGCGCTCAATCACTTCATCGGTCAATTGGTAAGGTATGAGTTTTTCGTTAACTTCTGGTGCCTTCAAAAGGTGGCGTATTAGTCTATGCGCACTAGTGTTCGCGAGTCGCTGACCATAGTTCGCAGGCATCTAGCTTTTAACCTCAACTCCGTGTAGGTTGCAGACTTGAAACGATTTGGGGTCTGACAGTGACAAAAACAAGTGGACTTGATTGGACGTCACATCTCTAAGTCGCGTGTTTCTCTCTAGAATATTTGGTTCTGTGCTGCTCGGGGAGCCGCATGTCTCCCGCATTTCGCACTCACACCAATAAGGAGTCCACATGAAAATCGTCACAACCGTTATCGCCGCACTGCTTATTTCAGGTTGCGAGCAGAGTCAGGATGTGGCCACCGTTAAATCTCCCCCTTCCACATCGCCAGCCACGGCGCCTACGGTCGCGCCTGACATTTCAACGCCAGATAGAGCGTTGAAATCGTATTGGCGGGCGAAGGATGCATTCCGCAAGGCACAATTTGATTGGCAGGTCCGGAAAGTGCCAGAACTGCAATCGCTGACAAATAAGATCAGCATTGATATTAAGTCACTAACAACAGGTGACGTCCTGTCTTTTCATGAGGGAGTGTGGAAGAAAGCATATGAACAACCTTATATACATCCTGACGAATACAGTCGTGAAATCGAGGACATAAAGCAAGACACCGAGTCTCGCGCCACCGCAATAGTAAGGGTCAGAAACTCAACCCCTATACCCGAGGGAGTCGTTGTTTCCGACTCGGACAAGAAGCGGCGCGACGAAGGTGAAAGGCTCAAATACGTTCTGGAAAAAGATTCGAGCGGGTGGAAGTTGGCTCAGACATACAAGTTCGAAGCGTATCCCGCTAGCCTTGAAGGCAAGGATCAATGGAGGAAGATTTTCTCGGCTCCTGTCGAGCACAAGCATGGGAGCGCCAAAATCTACATAAACGAGTTCGTTAACTGATGCGCTCCCAAACCCTGCGGCCCGCAGATAAAGCTGGGTAGCGCGTAGGAATTTGGTGAGTTTCGTCGATTACAATCCTAGCGCACCGTTCAAATGCGTTACGCTGATTAGTTTCACTTGCGATTAAGCGATATCGTCGGCACCAAAACAAGTTGCCTTGGCGTAGACTGCAGTCGCGCGACATCGCCAGCTCGAACGCTTTCAAGTATTTCCCGCCGTAGCTCCAGTTGGCGCACTGATTAGAGGTTCGGCGGTCGTCGGCAACATCCGTGTTAGGTGTTAGCGTGATGATCTCCCGCAAATATCCGGCGCGAACCATTTCATCGTTGTGGCGCAAGTCCCAAATCTCGGCAATAAGCACGGAGTCAGTTTCATTTGCCGCCAACCATGCGCGAATGGAACCTTCTTCATTGGCAGTATTTTCAGTTTGGCTACAATTGACGATTGGCTACGCTTCACAAGTCAAAAAAGACGTCAGGGCCAAAGCTTAAGCTATAGCACTCGTGACACCGAAATTTAGTACCGCCATAAAGGTACCGTGTTCGCCGATTACACCACGGTCCAGGGCACTTAAACCAAGGTAGCCAATGTCCCTCTTTGTTGGCTCGCCAGGCTAGCGCTACGGGGTAGCGTTCGTCCGTCCAGTCAAACACTCCATCATAGCTCCACCGATAACGTAGCGTGACTTGGTGCGGCTCTACGTAAACGCCGATAGGTTGGCCAGGTCTTGATTTTGGATTATATGCAAAGTCGATTGACCTCTTCATCGTCAACTTCCCATTGGCAGACCAGTTCATTACGTCTATTTCGTAAGGCTTTAAGGTTTCACTACTCACTTTTTTAATGCGCATATCGTGTACTCTAACAATGGATTTTGCGAACTTCGCCAACCTCGCCAACCTCGCCAACTACATTTTGGCGAGGTCATAGGAAGAGAGGGTTATAACGGCGCGGCAACCTCGCCGCCGTTTAATTCCCTATAGGGCGGCGGCGAGGTTGAAGGGTCGGCGAGGTAGTCACCGGCAACCTCAGTTTTTCCCTCAACCTCGCCAAAACTGGCGGCGAGGTCAACAGGACAAAAGAACGACTTTTTGCCACCTTGCTTTTCTTTCTTTTGCAGAGCAACTTCGACTACGCGCCCGCTTACAAGGAGTTCATTTAGTGCGCCGCGCCCATGAAGTCGCGTTAGTCCGATCCCATCGTATGCATCGTCCAACGTCTTTCGCGTATGCTTCCTGCTGTCATTTGTCTGGCTAAAAAGAAAGCGCTCTAATTGGTCTACCTGGGCGAGTCTACTTTCAATGGCGGAAATGGGCTGATTGACGGCGTATTCAAATTGGAAACCATCACGCACGATCCAAATTAATGGCTGGGGCCGACAATACGTGCCCTTGGCGCGAGAAAGAATGACCGCTGTCATCGGGTTATTCAATTGTGGTGGCGGCGTCAACTTACCTGGCTCGCTTGTGGACCACGGCTGCAATACGGCCACCATGCGTGAACCGTCGGCCAGCGCAGAGCCACCACGCCCCGCATACTAGTCTAAGGCTCCTTCTCGGGCGTTCGCCTTGCCGGTGTGATGAATCAGTCGCACGCAGCAATCCAAGCCCCGCATTATTTTACGAGCTGCATTAATAATGGCTTGTTCGTTAGTGTTTACACGTTCTTCATCAACGCCGAACGAAACCAGCGGATCAAAATTCACAAGAATCGGCGGCGCATCGCGGTAAGTGGATACGATGTTATCCGCCAGCGATGTTGGTACTAGATTTCCATCGTGTGATTCCGTGAGCTTCACTTGTTCGCCGATAACTTCCCAAACGATAAAGCCTTCAATAACCTTTTTTCGTTCAAATTCGTCCAGCTTCATAACGTCAATTACTTCACGGAGTCGAGCAAGAAAGATTTCTCTCGTGTCCTCGGCAGAGACGAATAGTACCCAACCTGGTGTAACCACTTTACAGCCCCAAAGAGGTCGACCTAGAATGATGTGAATAGCCTCGCGGATCGCTAAGGTTGTTTTGCCCACGCCGCCAGCCGCGCAAAGTGTTGCAACGTCGGCATAAAGGTAATTTTCAACAATGCAACGACGTGTTAACTTCGCGCGTTCAAGTTCATCCTCTGTCGCAACAAGTTCGCTTTTTGGTGGCGGCGTGTTGGGCAAGCGGGTGCGGGAAGCCTTTTCTATAATGCGTTTCACTGCTTCAACGCCCTGCGCTTGGTGCAAATCATTAAAGTCTGTCGCTTTCTCCGGCCTGTTAGCAAATTCAGGCATAGCAACTAATCCGTTCACGGCTTTCGCCGCTTCGATTGCCTTGGTTTTGCCCGGGTTGCCTTCCGTGCGGTAATCGTCGTCGCCGCAAACGATAATCGGCAAGTCAGAAAATTTTGCCCGTATCGCTTTGGCCACTGGAAGCAAATTTCCAGCGTCAAACGCCATTGCTACAGCATGGCCAGTCGCCTCGTGAATGCTTGCGGCTGTAGCGAAGCCCTCCGCGATACACATAACATCGTTAATTTCGCCAATAACGAAGCAATTGCCCTGTTTACGGCCTCCAGGCAGGAATCGCTTCTCTTCATTGGCGGCGATGAATTGCAGAGAATGCAGTTCGCCAGTCGTGTCACGTATTGGCAACACAAGACTGCCCTTGTACAGTTTCGCCCCATTAGATTTGATGCCTTTGCGTGTTAGGTAGTCGTGCTCATGACACGGGCCAGCCTCGGCCCAAATTTTCTTGGCTTTCTCGCGGGTTTCAGCCTTCCTAAGTTGGTCCTCTG
>JANOTC010000085.1:0-5176 GCA_031416175.1 Gammaproteobacteria bacterium | reverse complement strand
AAAGCGTATGTGTTGGGCCGTAGCGCTCTGCGAACGCCTCAAGGTGCCATGTTCGAGTCTGATAAATATTATGTTGAGCTTTTAGGCCGATGGTCTGGTTAACATCTTCGTACTCAAGCCGCTTTTTAGCGAGACCCGCATAAGTCTTTAGACTAATTGAATGCGAATTGATGAAATCTTGGTAGAGTACAAATTCGGCGCGTTGATCGTCTAGCGCGAGGGTCGCGTTAGCAGAGGGGCTGTTATTTAAATTAGGAATACCTTCGAGTTTGTGGTTACCTATGGCCATCACTTGGAGCTGGCTGTTGGATGACACATCATAGGTGGCCTTCGTTAACACGCTATAGCGGTGAAATTGGGCATTATGGCGCGGGTCGATGTAGTCATCTTGACTGTTAAAGGGCGTGCTATTGATATTCAGAGTTGGATAATTGTTATCGCTACTCAAATACTCGCCGGTTAGCGTGTAGGACAGCTTCTCATGACGGTTATCCAAATAGGCGGACAGGTCGCGAGTTCCAAACGCGCCGTAACTTGCCGACAAAGACCGCTGTGGTTCGTCAACGGCGCGACGAGTTTTGATGTGCACTACTCCGCCAGGTGCGTTCAGGCCGAAGTTTAGAGGGACAATGCCGCGATATACACGTATGGAGTCGACACCCGCGAGCGGAATGATGCTCAAATCGACGCTAGGACTCGCCGCGTCGTTTAACAACATGTCATCCCAATAGACAGACACTTGATTACTAGACGCGCCACGTACCAACACGCGTGAGTAGCTTCCGACACCGCCTAATTGACGAATTTGCGTGCTGGTCATAGTCTTGAGCACGCCACCTAGATCTGTCACGTGGGCGTCAAACTGATCGTGATCGACCGTGGATGTGAATCCGGTGTGCTGGGATAGATCGACGTCACCCGGCTTGAGTGCTTCTTTAGGACGCTCGGCAGTCACTTCAATTTCGGGAAGTTCCCAAACGGGTTCGGAAAGCGCAAGGACGGGCAGCGCAAATAAATACGCGCCCATCAGCAGTAGGAAATTATCACGACGCAAATTCTGCCTCACCCAGCCCACCCGGCTGTTTTTATAAATATTGGGGGGCAGAGACGCGAAATCGCCAAATACGATTCACCGCGCCGTCGCCCACCGCAACGTTGGTAGTTGTGCTAGATCAGGCCGGTCTCCGGGCTCACGAGCGAAGAAATTACTCTTCCTAGCAGCGCCTTCCCATGCGATACGCACAGTGGCACGTGACTGCTATTAACTCGCTTACCGTTGCGGGGGCAGCGTCGGCATTATTGGCGGGGATAACCCCTGCGAATGCACCGACTTCCCGTTTAATCCTTCCAGCGGTTGCTGTTGGGACACCTGAAACTCAAAACGTGGCCACCATAACCGGTGGGGGTGGGGGCTGTCAAGGCAACAAATAGACAGCAAGTATCATTTATATTGTATGGGAATTGGTTCAAGGTGGCTTGATTTTGGGTTGTCGTAAACGGTGAGTGGCTTACCTCGTCACTGCGCTCCCTTCAGAACTAACGGTAAACCCGCCACCGTAAGCACAACGCGGTCACAGAGCAACGCCAGTTCCTGATGAAGGCTCCCGGCTTCATCCCCGTAACGGCGTGAAAGTTCGCCGAGTGGAATAATGCCCATATTGGTCTCATTGCTAACGATAATTATGCGACCTGGCAGCAATGGGATTGCGTCGAGCAATGCTTGCCGTTCGTGGCGAAATTGTTCTTCATCCTCAGCACACAATAAGTTAGTTAGCCAAAGTGTTAAGCAGTCGACTAGAAGACATGTGTTGAACGATGCGTGCGAACGCAGTGTTTCTGCCAGAGCGAAAGGGGATTCCACTAACGTCCACGCGGCGGGCCGTCGCGCTTGATGTGCACGAATACGTGCTTGCATCTCTGCATCTCCTGCGGTCGCCGTCGCCACATAGGTAACTGTCATTGTGCTCGCGGCGGCACGTTGCTCGGCGTATCGGCTCTTGCCAGAGCGTACGCCGCCAAGAATAAGTTCTTTCATGTGTGCGTCACAGCTTTTCCGAAACAGCCGCTTGCGAAAATGTCGCCATTCCATTGTGCAGGGCGCATGCTAGCCGAAGTAAGGGTACAGCGATGGCTGCACCGCTACCTTCGCCTAGGCGCATGCCTAAATCGAGTAAGGGTCGTGCGTCGAGTGCCTGCAAAATGGATTTGTGACCTGGCTCTGCGGAGCCGTGTCCATACAGAAACCATTGTCGTACGCCTGGACTCATTTGTTCGGCAGCCAATGCGGCAGCGGTGCTGATAAATCCATCTGCCAAAACGGGAATGCCTATTTTCGCACACGAAATGTAGGCGCCGGTGAGGGCTGCAATTTCGAAGCCGCCCAGATGTCGGAGTATTTCATAGGGGCTGCTCAGTGCAGCGTGATGCAGGGTCAGTGCGCGGCGAATAACATCTACCTTGTGTGTAACACCCTTGGCGTCCAACCCCGTACCGGGGCCGGTAAGTTGTTGTGGATCACGGTCTAACATCGCGCACGCCATGGCCGTGGCGGCTGTGGTGTTGCCAATGCCCATTTCTCCGCCGATGTAGAGTTCGGATTTGGCAAGTTTGGCCCGTTCGGCGCTTTGGCGTCCGGCAGCAAGCGCGCGGGAACATTGCTCATGGGTCATGGCCGGTTCGCGTGCAAAATTGGCCGTACCGGGTCCGAGGTGGAGGTTTGTGACATTCGGAGTATCGACTTCAAAGGCGGTGCCGAGATTCATCACTTCCAATCGGGCGCTCAATTCACGCGCAAGCACGCAAATGGCCGCGCCTCCGCGTGCGAAATTACGCACCATTTCCGCCGTCACTGCCTGTGGAAATGCAGATACCCCTTCAGCGGTAATACCATGATCACCGGCGAATAGTCCGATCCACACGCTGTTGACGGAAGGTCTCTCAGTTCCTTGCATGGCAGCGAGTCTGATCGCGACGCGTTCCAGTTCACCCAATGCACCCGGTGGTTTGGTGAGCTGTGTTTGTCGATACTCCGCCGCCGCTTCACTTGCTTTATTTAATGGGGCGCAGGGTCCGTCTAGCCAATCAAATTTCAAATTCGTTCTCCTTTCAAAAATCAATATGTTTTCAATTCCGAATATCCAACTGGGATGTCTCGCAGCGCGGAACGTAGCCGTTCCCATTGTTGCGGGGTTCCCGGTAGGCCGAAACGAAGGCTGGGCGGATGCTCGAATAGGCGTGTCAAAATTCCTTGTTGCGCCAATGCGTGATGGTACTGTCTGGCGTTGTGAGTGATGACCCACTGGTAGAGCGCGGTGCCGCCAGTCGGTGTTAGTCCGGCGTCTTTGAGCAAACCCTCTAACTGTTGTTGCGCATAGGCTAAATTATTGCGTGCGTGTTGTTGCCATGCGTAGTCCGCCAGTGCTTGAGTCGCTAGCCAACGGGAAGGTCCTGTTACGGTCCACGGGCCGAGTTTGTTTTGCAAATCGCTTAACACGTTGGCGGCAGCCAATACAAAACCGACGCGTGCGCCAGCTAAACCGAAGAATTTTCCCAGGGATCTCAATACGATCAATCCTGGGAGCGGACAGTGTGGTGCCAGACTGTCCGCTGGCGTGGCATCCATGAACGCTTCGTCTACAATCAGCCAGCCATCACGCGCCTGTAGTTTTGCGTGCCAATCCAAAAGTTGCCGTTTGGACCAACGGTGGCCGGTTGGGTTATTCGGGTTGACAAGCACCAGTACATCGCTTGTATTGGCACTATTGTCGATTTCTTCGGTGGCGATAAGTGTTACTGGGTGACCGCATTGTTGCCACGCATAGGCGTGTTCGGCGTAAGTGGGTGTCAGAACATGGACGCGTCCGCGTGGACGCAATAACGGTAAGGCTTGAATGGCGGCCTGCGAGCCTGAAACCGCAAGCAGGATGTCGGTTTGGTAGTAGGCGTGTGCGGCGTCTTCCAAGCCATCGTTGTCCTCGGGCAATCGGCGCCACACCGCTTCAGGTATTGTCGGCACTGGCCAGCCACAGGGGTTGATTCCGGTGGAAAGGTCTAGCCAGTCGTTTAGGGCGACACCGTATTGCTCGGCGGCTTGGCGCAATTTGCCACCATGTTCAAGCATACGAAACCACGCCTTCGATGATACCGATAGCGACCACCCACAGCCAGACGCTACGACGCACCAAGCCTAACGCGTAATCGATCTCAGCAATCGCGGGTGCACGCCCGGTTCCGAGCGTTGGGCGTTCGTGCCACTCGCCTTCGTAAACGGCGGGGCCACCGAGTGTTACGGCAAGTGCGCCAGCCCCGGCGGCCATCACTGGTCCGGCGTTCGGACTGTCCCATGTCGGTGCTTGGGTGCGCCAACAATGCAATGCTAAGCGGGTGTGTCCCATGAGTGCGTAGCTAAGCGCGGTTAGTCGGGCTGGAATGAAATTAAGCACGTCATCGAAGCGCGCTGCCGCCCAGCCGAAGCGCAAGTAGCGCGCGTTGCGATAGCCCCACATAGCATCAAGCGTGTTTGCTAGGCGATAAACCAATACCCCTGGCGCACCGGCAACGACGAACCAGAAAATGGCGCCGAAGATAGCGTCATTGCCGTTTTCTAACACGGATTCGACCGTCGCTTTTGCCACCCCGTGTTCGTCGAGTGCGGCCGTTTCGCGGCTGACCATATATCTGACACGCTGGCGTGCCTCTGGCAGATCAGGCACAAGCAATCTGTCTCTGACCATCCTGGCGTGCTGGCCAAGGCTGTTCCAGCCGATGGCGAGGTAAAGTAAGATAACTTCAAATACAAGGCCAAAGGGCAGCGTGTGGAGAAAAGCGGCGGCAACCGTGAAAGGCACAAGCAGCAGAAATATCGCGACGACGCCGCGCAGAAATGCATCGGCATAGATGCGTTGTTCGAGCCATTTTACCCATCGCCCAAAACCAACCAGTGGATGCAATCGGTGCGGCTCCCCTAACCAGGCATCGAGTAGAAGTGCGGCGAAAACGACCAGGGTAACAGTCATGCAGACGTTGGCATCGGATACGACGCGCGCACTTGGATGGCCGCTTCCAGTGGGCTATGTGTGGACATGCTCAGGTCCACGGTGATAGATCAACTCTTCAACAGGCTGACCACCAACAAAGTGTTCTTTGATGATTCGATCCAGGTTCGCTTCCGTGACGT
>JANOTC010000084.1:0-13841 GCA_031416175.1 Gammaproteobacteria bacterium | reverse complement strand
GGCTACGAACCGGCCGAGCGTCTGTTGCGAAAGACTCGGCGTCTCGGTCCGTTTCAGGATCAAGTTGTTGCCAAACTGAAGGGCGATTTGCCTGACTGGCATGTCGAAGACTTGCCGCGGTCGGTGGCTCAGCCGTTCCTCGATGATACTGGGCAGCTTGGCAGCATTGTTCAGGATTCAACCGGCATGTTCTCTACCGCCGACTTGCTGCTGGCGTCAATGGGCTATGCGGGAACCGCAGGTCGCGCCAATCTCACCATCAACCTGGGCCACCTCGTGACGCAGGTTGACACGATTGGAACGCAGGCCACGGCAGTGGTATGCCAAGATTTGTTCGGCAACACGACTCGCAAATATCGAGGCAAATTCATCGTTCTTGCCGCTGGTTCGTTAGAAAGCCCGCGCATCGCATTGAACAGTGGTCTGAAGGATCCCGCAGGTAAGTTGGGCGTCGGCTTGACCGATCACCCGGCTTTTTTCTCAGCCGCCTACAACATTCCCGACGGCAGCCCGTATAGCGGGGAGAAGCGGCACGCCAAGGTTCTTGTGTTCAAGAAGACGGCGACGTTTCAGGATAGTCCCTTCAATGTGGAAGTTTTGATCAATCCCGATCTTTGGCATGTGCGCAACTCGGACGACAATCTTGTGCCCAATCCGAATCCGTCCAAAATCAAGATGACTTTTTCGTTCGCGAGTTTGCTCGATGATAACAATCGAGTGTCGTCTCGAGGCGTCAGCAACAAACTGTCGGTAAGAGTGCATCCCAACGCGGCGGGCGCGGCGCACTTCGATGCGGCGCGCAATGCGCGCAATGCCATCCTGGCATCGCTGGGAATCCCTTTCACTGCCAATGAGGGTATGGGTTACGGCAATCAAGGAACGGTTCACCATGCCGGCGGCACGATGCGCATGAGCGGTAATGCCAGCGGTGTCGTCGACACAAACCTTAAGTTCGAAGCCTACAACAACCTTTATTGTGCAGACCCCTCCGTGTGGCCCTTCATCCCTGCCGCCAACCCGTCGCTTACTTTGGTCGCTCTGTCGCTACGACTGGCTGACCATTTGCGGTCGCGAATTGTTTGAGGTAATTGGGAAAGATAAGTTGACGGAGCAGCCCAGGGGCAGGCCGTACGCTTGACATATGAAAAATGGCGGTTTCATTTTCACGGGCGAATTCACACATTTTATCCAGGAAATTTTAACAGGCCCAAGGTTAATTTGATTTTGATTTGTGTCAAATGTAAGGCCCGACCCCACGATCCCCCGTTTGCCGGCAAGTCCAATTGGTATCGTGTTTTTAACTATGTTTTAAAAGGGTCATCACAGTGAAAGGACTGCGCAATTCTCTAGTTACGGCGGCCTTGTTTGGTGCATTGGTTTGGAACGGTGCGGCGAGCGCCGATGGCCAGCAAGCGTCACGGGAAATTGGAACATCATCGGCAACCAAAGTGCCGGTGTTCTGGTACTGGTCCAGGGCGCCGGCGCGGTTGGTAGCCAATGTAAGCCGATAAGCGGCACCATTTACGTCGTCGACAAAGTCGAGGGTTTCTATTGTCCCGGCAGCGGGCGCATTTCATACTTGCGCACTGGAATAAAAGGGCCTATTCAGCATTGGTCCGGTAACATGTCGCAAGTTGTGCCAAACCAGCCACTGCGTCTCGGGCCAAACGATACAAACCAGTTGGTGTCCATTGAGGTTGCCGACGTTCCCAATGATACCGGCCCCTTGCGTGCCGCGCTGCACGATACTGAACCCGAGGTGCGGCTGGCGGCATTGCGCGCGTTCGCGAGAACGGCGGCATTGGATCGCGACGCCGTGCGTTCCGCAGTGCAGTACGCCGTGAACGATGCGGATCCATCAGTACAGAGCGCGGCGCACGAGATCCTTGCACACGTCACCGCGATGGAAAACGCGACCAATGATTTTGACTTGCTGACTATCGGTAACAACGCGGCTGTTTCGGAAACGCCAGCGGATTCAGTGCCGTGATGCGATGTTCCTATGATGGCGCTTTCGGCGTCAGAACGGCGGGTTGATTCACGTGACTCGCATCGCGCGCCTGACGAGCGCCTTCCGAAATTCGAGGACAGCCACAATACCTGCAGTCAAAAAAAGCGGTTCGCGCACGCGACGCATCAATTGTTTGCGCCAAAGACAGCTATAGCTGCGGTCCGATGATTTGATCTGTTAGGTCGGATCTGAGCAGTGCGAGTCGTGGATCGTATGCGAATCGCCGATGGGGAAATTATTGGGAACACGTTAATTTGATATCATCAGGTCCTTGTTGATATCGTGGCCAGAGGCGAGCAATGCGGCGTACTATCATTAGTTTGGGCCTGAAGATCGGGATTGGTTGGTCCAACGCGAATTACCAGTGGAGTATGCCGAGGTGAGGACGGATTGATTGCTCAAAACCGCTTGCGTGACGAGTGGAGCGAGCGTTGAAAAACTACTCGTCGCCATTCCCTATGAATTTGCGCCCTTTGCATCACCCCAAATACACTTTCCCACTTTCGACCTTCACTGAAAACGTTTTTAAATCCTTCTCGCCGCGTAAGAAGTTCAAGGCTTGGATGCCGGGTGGAAAACTTGCCCAGTTGCACACCTTGCCCGTTTTGATGTCGAATTCGGCGTGATGGAATTTGCACTGTATTCGGCAGCCATCCAGTATTTTTCCTTTTTCTAAGGGCATAAAAAGGTGCGTGCACTTGGCTTGTGTGGCGAAGAAGCCATCTGCGAGTCGATACAATAAAATTGCTTCGCCCTCGACATCGAAACGCGCCATCGTTCCGACATCAAGTTTTTCGACGTCGCATAAGTATTTCGAAGTCATTGAACGTTATCCCTAACAATAGTTGTGCAGTTCGGCGGAAAATTCTTGTTTCAAGGTCGTCAAAGCGGCAACGTGGCGCGCTTCCAATTTCAATTCCTCAGCTTCGGCGCACACGCCACTCGCTAGCCATTGTGCTTCTAGCACCAAGAACGCCGTCCATTTGTCTTGTTCTTTGGGTTTTCCCATGTGCTGGGCGAGCTGAGAAACCTGATATTCTAACCGCGCTTTTACTGCATCAGCGGGGGACTCGATACCTGTTAGGATTTCGAACTGCAAAGCGAGAATCGATTTCGCAGCGAGATTCTCGCCCAAAAACGCGAGTAACGCCGTCGAACTTCCGGTGGAAACGGCAGCGGCGATATCGCCAATTTTCTTCCAGCGTTGATTTAACAGCGCGGTGTGTTGCGCATCGGCGGGTGCCGCCACGGCGTTCCACTCATCTGCTGTGAGCAGACTTATGGCACTCCCAGCAGCGAGCGCACGTTCCGCTGCTGCGCAAACGTCGGCGCGCGGACGAACCGACATGACCCGTTCCAACGCGCTATGGCGGGTGGCGATATAAACTGCTTGTTCTAATTTTTTCGCGGCCTGACTCAAATTCCGCTCCAGTTTTTGATCCTCATCGCGTCGGGTTGGGGCACTCGCAGCAAACTTTTCTTGGATCTCGCGGAACGTATCCTGCGCCTTTAAGAGCGCAATTCCTGTGAGTGCTGCGATGCTTTCGGCTTCCTGCACCAGATTTTTCTTGTCCACTAAGCCTTGTTCCACTTGGCCATCGCGTTCAATGCGCGCTTGATCGCGTTTTGCAAAAACTTGATCGCACGCGCTACGGAATTGTGCCCACAATTCGCGTTCCTGCTTTTGCCCAACGCGCCCAAGCGTTTTCCATTCCGCCTGCAATTTCTTGATTTGTTCTGCAGCGGTATGGAAATCCGTTGTTTCCACTAACGCAACAGCGCGCGCAACCACCGACTGTTTGCGGGGGAGATTGCGATTCCACTCTTCGCCAATGGCGTCGCGTACGCGCTGCAGCGATGTATGAAAACGCTTCGATAACGCGGCGGAATGGGCACGGTCGGTTGGCCCCATCTGTTGCCATTCGCTGAGCAGTTGTTGTGGCAATGGCTCGATTTTTTTCCAATCCGCCGTGGCCCAATCAATTTGCGCAAGAAACGTGTCCAGCTTATCGAGGAACTCTGTACGCGCGGCCAAATGGCTTGCACGTTGTTCGGATTCGGCGGCGAAAAATGTTTTGCATGGGGCATAGGCGTTGTCACACGCGGTTTGAAACCGTGCCCACAATTCGGCCGAACTGCCTTTTTCGGCGGGGCCGAGTTTCTGCCACGCTTCGCGAGCGGCGCTAATGGCTCCCGCAATTTCGCGCGGATGGTCTTGTGACCCGATTAATGCTTCAACTTGAACGCACAGAAGTTCCTTTTGCGGCGTATTGGCCCACGTACGCCAATTATTGAGCTTTTGAATTTGCGCGTATTGCTCGGCGAGTTTTGCTTTGAGTTTGTTTACATCAGGTGCGGTCAATTTTTCTAACGATTTAAGGGATTCGTTAGCCTGTTTATGCAGCGCCAACGCTTCACTTAAACGCCCTTCGTCGAGCGCTAATTGCAATGCCGTTTGTAATTCGGAAAGCGCCACGCGTGCCTTATCTTCTAGCGCGAGTTCTTCTTTGCGCTTGTCGCGCGCTTGGGTGAGGGCTTGAGTAAACCGCGCCGCCAATTCTTTGCTGGCGGCGATATCACGATTGGCCTCACGCCAACGGCGTTCTAGGTTTTCTAACGTTTTCTCATTGGGTGCGGCGGGTTTGGCAAGTTCTGTTTCGGCCTGAACACAAAGCGCGAGGAGGTTTTGCGCTTGTCCGAGTTTACGCGTTGCCTTTTCCAGCGTTGCACGGATTGCGCTGCTGGATTGACGCAGGCGGATGTCGAATGACGTTTGCTCGGACTGAGGAAGCGCTGCTGTCGCATTCCAGCGATTTTGCAAAGATTCCAACTCTAATTTCTTTTCATTTATTGTTTCGTCAGCGATATCTTCGGCGTTCGCCGCGACGGCGAGGGCATCAAAGGCATGTAGCAGTGTTTCTTTTTCCGCGCGGATGGGTACCCAGGCGTTTTCAGCCGCGATTCTCTCTGCGTTACGTGCGACATACGCCGCATAACGGCTGTTGAACTCATCTGACGCATTAGTGAAGCGCGCCGTGAAATCTTCCAACGCGATAGGCTCTAGTGCCGCCCATTGTGCGCAAAGTGCGTCGAATTGATTTTTTTCGCGTAGCCAGTCGCCCGTGCGGCCCAAGCCTTCGATGCCGACGCAAATATTGCGACGTTGCTCGGAGATCCGGCGTGGCTTTTCTTCGTCGGCCACAATTTGCTCGTAGCGCTCTCGCGCATTTCGACTGATGACTTTGTCTTTATTTTTCGTTGCACGTGCAATGCGTTCCAGCGTTGCTTTGCTACGCACGCGCTCCAGCGCGGCCCTACGGACTTCCAAGTCGGTGTCGTTGATCGCCAGGTCGGCGGCGACCGACTCCTTAGATATGCCTATTAGGGCGGCCAAACGTAACTCCGCTTCGTCGGCATTCTTGGCGACGTATTCTTTAAGTTGGGCATCTTGCGTCGAGCGAATTTTCGCCAGGCGAGCCGCTAACGGTGGCGCCGATGGGTGTTGCCCAGAAAGAAATTGCAGCACCATTTTCTTGGCAAGTTCCCGAACGTCGGGATCGGTGTCCGCATTGGCAGCGGTTTCGAATAGGTCGAGATCGTTTAGGCGCTTAAGTGCAAGCTGGCGAATTTCGGGACTGCTATCGGCGCTGGCCATTTGCCGCAAATTATCGCTGCCGCTTTCGGGAGTGAGTGCCAATAAAGCTTGTTTGCGTACGGCGGGATCGCTATGTTGCCACTTGGGTTTGAATAAATTGCTAAGAAAGCTCATCGGAAACGTGGCCCCGCTTCGGTTGAAATACGCGTCACTGTGACAAACAGACAAAGGGCTATTGTAGCGATGCTGACGGGAAAGTGTAGCGGCAAGCCCGTCAAAATGAAGCTTTTGCGGGCAATAGCCCGAAATTACCCGGCGCATATCGTGATTTTGGCCTAAAGTTGCGGATAATGCATCCTGTCATTGGGTTGTCACATCACTTAGGTTAAAATGTTCGGATGAGTCCGTCTTGAAACAATTTTTCGAGTGTCAGCGCAATGGCACATACTATTTTGGTAGTGGAAGATGAGGCGCCAATCCGAGAAATGTTGGTGTTCGCGCTTAAGCAGGCAGGTTTTGCTGTCGATGAAGTGGCCAGCGTGCCTGCCGCAATTCAACGCGCGGCTGATCGACGTCCCGATTTGATTTTGCTGGACTGGATGCTGCCGGGTGGGAGCGGAATTGAACTGGCGCGGCGGTGGAAGCGAGAAGAATCCACCTTCGACATCCCCATTATCATGCTCACGGCGCGCGGAGCGGAAGACGAAAAAATTCGCGGACTTGATGCGGGTGCCGACGATTACATGACCAAGCCTTTTTCACCAAAGGAGTTGGTGGCGCGGATCAAGGCGGTTCTGCGCCGTCACGGCAAAATGCCTGGGAGTGGATCGTTGCAAGCGGGGGCGATGGTGTTGGATCCCGATGCACACCGTGTGCTTGTCAACGGCGTTGCTATCGAAATTGGGCCTACTGAATTTCGTCTGTTGCAGTTTTTTATGGCGCATCCAGACCGCGTCTATACTCGCGGTCAATTGTTAGACCGGGTATGGGGTGCCAATGTCTATATAGAGGAGCGCACAATAGACGTACACATTCGGCGCTTGCGAAAATCGCTGGAAGCGACGCAGTTTGATGCGTGCGTCCAGACGGTGCGAGGCGCTGGTTATCGCTTTACTGCCCAGGTGTAAATTTGACCCGATTGTTTGCCAGTGAGATTTGGCGCTTTGTCGCCCTCCTAGTGGGCGCCGTGTTTATCGGCCTCTTTGCTGAACACGTATTCCTTCTGCTTTTCCTCACGGTCACGGCCTTTTTAGGCTGGCAGCTTTATAACCTTTTCAAGCTCGAACAGTGGTTTAGTTTGCGGCGCAAACAAGAGCCGCCAGAATCGGAAGGTGTTTGGGGCGAGGTATTTGAATATTTATTGCGTCAGCAAAGAGGCAATCGTAAGCGTAAAGAAAAGCTCGTTGCCTTGCTGACGCGTTTTCGAGAAGCGGCCTCAGCGCTGCCGGATGCGGTAGTCATTCTGAGGGGCGACGACTCCATTGACTGGTTTAATGACTCCGCCAAGCGTTTACTTGGCTTGCACGCCCCAAAGGATACTGGGCAACAAATTGTTAATTTGGTGCGAAATCCCGTTTTCATCGAATTTCTGCGCGCGGGCGATTTTGCTCAACGCGTTGAGTTTCCATCACCCGCTTCTGAAGACATTGCCCTTAACGTCATGATTGTTCCCTACGGTAAAGATCAGCGCCTTTTGATCGCGCGTGACATTACCCACTTGCAACGCTTGGAGCAAACACGTCGCGATTTCGTTGCCAACGTGTCGCATGAATTGCGCACGCCGCTGACGGTGGTCAATGGCTATGTCGAAGTGCTCGCCGACAGTGATGAGCCGGGACTAGATCCATGGCGTAGCCAAATCCAATTGATGCAAACGCAAACTTTGCGAATGCAGCGCATTGTTGAAGACCTCTTGATGTTGTCGCAACTGGAAAATCAGCCCGGACCGGCGCCGGAGAGAACTGTGGCTATTCCCGCCTTGTTGGAAAATTTGCGTGACGAGGCGCGGGCTTTAAGTGGCGAAGGCGGCCATATTATTACGCTTGAGGCGGACGCCACCTTGTGGCTCAAAGGTGTTGAATCGGAAATTGTGAGTGCATTTTCTAATTTAATCACGAACGCGGTGCGCTATACCCCAGCGGGCGGACGCATTACTCTGCGCTGGTTCCGCGATGCCAATGGTGCGCATTTAACGGTCGCCGACTCGGGCGTGGGCGTACCACCGTCCGACATCCCGCGACTGACCGAACGCTTTTATCGCGTTGATGCTGGGCGATCACGCAATACCGGCGGCACGGGCTTGGGCCTGGCCATTGTGAAGCACGCGCTGAGTCGGCACGGCGCGACGTTGCGCATCGAAAGTGTGTTAGAGAAGGGCAGCGTATTTACCTGTGATTTTCCGTTGACGCGCGTATTAAACGCTGCACGCGGCTGAACTTATTCGTTCGCTGTCACAACACTTTCACAATTGTAACGCATACTGAATTTCGAAGATTTATTCGTTCGCTTTAGGAGAGGCAAATTATGCAGGTTAAGAGTTCTTGGCGACATGTGTCAGCAGTATTAATATTAGGAGCGGCTGCGTCAGCGCAGGCTGCTGAAGTAGACCCGGCTTTGCCGCTCTACAAAGCTGCCAGTGGTGTTTCTGGTAACTTATCGAGCATCGGCTCTGACACGCTCGCCAACTTGATGACGCTGTGGGCGGAAGAGTTCAAACGTGTTTATCCTAACGTCAACATTCAGATTCAGGCGGCTGGTTCTTCCACGGCGCCCCTCGCGTTGACAGAAGGTACGGCAAACGTAGGCCCAATGAGCCGCAAGATGAAAAAAGAAGAAGAGGAATCGTTCGAAAGGAAACACGGTTACAAGCCCACTGCGATTGCTGTGGCTATTGATGCCTTGGCAGTGTATGTACATAAAGATAACCCGATTAAGGGGTTGACCATGCAGCAAGTCGACGCCATTTTTTCCTCAACCCGCCGTTGTGGATCAACAAAAGACGTTGTTACCTGGGGCGATCTTTCGCTAACGGGCGCGTGGGCAAGCCGCAATGCGCAATTGTTTGGGCGTAACTCGGTGTCAGGCACGTACGGATATTTCAAAGAACACGCGCTTTGCAAAGGTGATTTCAAAAACAACGTAAACGAGCAGCCAGGTTCGGCGTCGGTTGTACAGTCGGTTTCTACTTCCTTGAACGGCATAGGCTATTCTGGCATTGGTTATATAACGTCGGGTGTGCGGGCTTTGCCATTGGCTAAGAAGGAAGGGGACCCTTTCGAGGTGGCTTCACAAGAGAACGCGATTAAGGGCAGTTACCCACTGGCGCGTTTCTTGTACATTTACGTGAACAAGGCACCCAATAAGCCGATTTCTCCGTTGGATAAGGAGTTTATTAAGTTGGTGCTGGCTAAATCAGGTCAAGAAGTCGTCGTAAAAGACGGCTATATTCCGCTAACGGCCAAAATTGCCGCCAAGGAACTTGCTAAGTTGGATTAATGTCTAAGTATTGCCTCTCTCAAAATTGCTTCAAGCCCCGCCTCGGTGGGGCTTTTTTGCTCAGCGCGCCACCGCTTTTAGGCGCGTTGTCACAGTGCTGTCACAGTGCTGTCACAATTCTGTCACAATTCTGACATATTATTCGCGGCATGACGTCTATTCAGCGCCCAGCCACCGAACCTCAATTTTCGCACGATAGTCCTGCTGCTGTGCGCAGGCGCAAGTGGCGCATGTTTATTGATCGTTCAGTACGTTTAGGCGTTGGCTTAGGTGGCGTGAGCGTCATTTTCGCTATTACCTTAATTCTGTTTTTTCTTGTCTTTGTCGTCGTGCCTTTATTTAAGCCCGCGTCGATTGATTCCGCAGCACAATTCGATGTTCCCGGCGGAAGCGCTAGTCCAACAGTAAATTACGCGTTAGATGAATACGGCGAACAGGGCATTCGCTATTTGGCCAACGGTCAGGTGGTGTTCTTCGGTTTGGGCGATGGAAAAGTTGTCTCTACGGAATCCATTTTAGCACCGCCGCCCGCGACCATTACGTCGTTTACCAGTGGAGATCCCGCCAGCGGCGTCGTGGCCTATGGATTTTCTAACGGCACGGCGCTCATCGTTCGCCATCAATATGCGGTTACCTATGAGGGTGCAAAGCGCGTGGTTACGCCATCGCTGAGTTATCCGTTGGGCAAAGAGCCGCTGGTTGTTGATGAAGCGGGCGGCAGCCTAAAAGCGCTGGCCGCACAAGAAGATGAGAGCGGCACAACGATTGCCGCCGCTGGCGAGGGCGGCCGTCTTGTCATCGCCCATTTCGGTCGTGAAGAATCCATGTTAGGCGACGAAGCCGCCATCGTTCGCGTCGGATCAAGTATCCGGCCTTCGGGCAAGAAAGTTACCCACATGCTGCTCACTAAAGCACAAGACGTACTCTACGCGGTCGATAACGAGGGTGGAATTACCCAATACGATGTTCGCGAGAAAGAGCAAACATCGGAAATAACGCGCGTCGTTCCTGCTCCAGATTCAAGGCAACCACTCGCTGTCGACTTTCTTGCGGGAACAAGTTCCCTGGTGGTAGGAATACCCGGTGGAACGTTGAGCCAATGGTTCCCGGTGCGCGACGAGCAAGGTCGTCATGAGCTTCGGCATATTCGCAATTTGGGCGACGTGGCAGGTAATGCTGTGGTAGCACTGGCACCTGAGTTTTATCGCAAAAGCGTCGCCATCGTGGCTGCCAATAAAATTGACATTTATCATGCAACGGCTAACCGCCATGTCGCTGAACTAAAAATTGATGGATCGACGCTCACACGGGCGACGTTCAATTCGCGGGGGACCCATTTGCTGGTGGAAGATGCCGCGAACAAGGTGCACGTGGTGAAGGTGGATAATCCGCACCCTGAAGTGTCCTGGAAGGCCTTGTGGAGCAAAGTTTGGTACGAACACTACCCTGAGCCTGCGTATATTTGGCAATCCTCGTCTGCGGTCGACGATTTTGAACCCAAGTTTAGCTTAGTCCCATTGTCATTCGGGACGTTGAAGGCCGCCTTTTACGCCATGCTTCTGGCAGTGCCATTGTCCATATTAGGGGCTATTTACACCGGTTATTTTATGTCGCCTAAACTGCGCCAATCGGTTAAGCCCGCCATTGAAGTTATGGAGGCGTTACCGACCGTTATTTTGGGCTTTCTAGCTGGACTTTGGTTGGCGCCATACATGGAAGAACATCTACCGGGTGTCTTCAGCCTGTTAATTTTGTTACCTATTGGCGGCCTTATTTTCGCCTATGTATGGAGCGTATTGCCAGATCGCGTCCGGCTGGCGGTTCCAGATGGCTGGCAGCCCGTGTTGTTAATTCCCCTCGTTTTGCTATTGAGCTGGGCGTCGTTAGGGCTAAGTCCGCAGATGGAAGCGATTTTTTTCGACGGTAACATGGCTTTATGGATGAGGCAAGAATTCGGGATTACCTTTGACCAGCGCAATGCGTTAGTGGTGGGTATCGCGATGGGAGTGGCTGTGGTGCCGCCCATCTTTTCAATTGCCGAAGACGCTATTTTCAGTGTTCCAAAACACCTAACTATAGGATCGCTCGCGCTCGGTGCCACGCCATGGCAAACGTTTACCCGCGTTGTCATTCTTACCGCTAGCCCCGGCATTTTCTCAGCCGTGATGATTGGCTTCGGTCGCGCGGTGGGTGAAACCATGATTGTGCTGATGGCGACGGGCAATACCCCGGTTATGGATTTGAATATCTTCCAAGGCATGCGCACTTTGTCCGCTAATATCGCTGTCGAGATGCCTGAGTCGGCCATCAATAGTACGCATTACCGTGTGCTTTTTTTAGCGGCCCTAGTGCTGTTTCTATTCACCTTTGCGCTTAACACCTTGGCGGAAGTGGTTCGCCAACGGTTACGACGTAAATATAGCTCGTTGTAGTTTGATAATGGGCGCCAATCAGTGAAAGATATCGGTATCCAAGCTTGGTTTAAGAGCGGCGCGCCCTGGGTGTGGATGACCGCGCTTGCCGTGAGTCTGAGCGTTATTGCCGTGCTCGGTTTGCTATTACTCATCGCGTCACGCGGCATGGTGTATTTTTGGCCGCATACGGTTTACGAATTCCAAGTTAAGGGCGCGGACGGTGTGCCCACCGTAGTGATTGGCGAAATTCAAGAATCTGAAAAAGTCCTCGCGTCACGGCTTCGTGAGGCGGGCGTGGAAGTCCCCGCTGGCGAAGTGAGCCTGACACGCCATTTGGTCAAAACGGCCAATCGCGACCTGTTAGGTCTAGATTTTCGCTGGATCTTAGCGCGCGACATCACCGCCCAATCTAGCCCGACCGAATTGATGGTGTTAGAGCGCCGTGAATGGGGAAATTTCTTTGGTTTTATTGACGCGCTCAAAGAAAACGGCGTGGTTGTCTCAACAGGTGCGGCGGCCTGGAACGACTTGCCAGCCCGACTAGAGCGCACCCAAGCCATATCCGACGAACTCAATCGCCTCGAAAAAAAGGAAATTGGCGGGATTAATTACGAGCTTGAGCGGCTGCGTTTGAGCGAGCGTAAAGCGGAACTAAACGGCCAAAATGATGAAGTATTTAAAGCCGAAATAGCGCAGGAACAGGCTGCGTTGCGTGCGCAATTTGCAGGTCTGCAGTCCCAGATTGCCGAACTTAATCGCCAAATATCGCGAGATGCGTTGGTCGCCCATGTCGCCGACGGTCGCGTGGTCGAGATTCCATTAGGAAAAGTCGTGCGAGCCTATCGACCCAACGACCTAAGCATCCTCGGTAAGACACAATTTTACGGCCAGAGTCTCTGGGCGTTTGTGTCAGGTGAGCCGCGTGAGGCGAATACCGAGGGCGGTATTTTTCCTGCCATTTTTGGAACAGTTATGCTGGTTCTGATTATGTCCGTGCTGGTGACACCGTTTGGCGTGATCGCAGCTGTGTATTTGCGTGAATACGCCTCGCAGGGCTTTATCACACGCACCGTGCGAATTGCCGTTAATAATCTGGCGGGCGTACCCTCCATTGTTTACGGTGTGTTTGGCCTGGGCTTCTTTGTTTATTTTCTCGGCGGCAATATTGACCGAATGTTTTTTCCAGAAGTACTACCAGCACCCACCTTTGGTACGTCGGGTATTTTGTGGGCATCCCTAACCTTAGCCATACTCACTGTGCCTGTTGTTATCGTCGCGACGGAAGAAGGTTTGTCGCGTATTCCGCGCAATATTCGCGAAGGCAGTATGGCATTAGGCGCGACTAAGTGGGAAACTCTGTGGCGCACGGTACTGCCGATGGCAAGTCCGGCGATTATGACGGGCGTTATTCTTGCTATTGCACGCGCAGCCGGAGAAGTGGCGCCGCTCATGTTGGTGGGCGTCGTTAAGCTGGCCCCGTCCTTACCATTGGATGGAAATTTCCCTTTCTTGCATTTGGATCGAAAGTTCATGCATCTTGGCTTTCATATCCAAGATGTTGGCTTTCAAAGCCCCAATGTGGAAGCGGCACGGCCGTTGGTGTACGCCACGGCTCTATTGCTTGTGTTAGTGATCGTGCTGCTTAATCTCGCGGCCATCACCATTCGCAATCGGCTCCGTGAAAAATATAAAGCGTTTGATCAATAAGTCTGAGTAAGTAAAACCATGGCCGAATATTCAAAAGCGCACGCATTCGATATGGCCGCACTGGGCCGAGTTCCGACAACGCGTGAATTGGCGGATGAGGAAGTTTCGATTCGAGTCGAAAAGCTCGATCTTTTCTACAATGAAAAACAGGCACTGAAAAGCATTTCCATGAAGATACCGCGCAATCGCGTGGCCGCGTTCATCGGCCCGAGCGGTTGTGGAAAGTCCACTTTGTTACGCTGTTTTAATCGCATGAACGACTTAGTGGATGGCGTGCGAATTGAAGGTAGGGTCACCATTGATGGGCGCAGTATTCTCGAAAAAACCGTCGATGTTACCGATCTTCGCCGCCGCGTAGGTATGGTATTCCAGAAACCTAATCCGTTTCCTAAATCAATATATGAAAACGTTGCGTATGGATTGCGAATTCAAGGTGTGAGCGGACGTCGTCGCTTGGATGAAGCGGTTGAAAACGCGCTGAGAGGCGCCGCATTATGGGACGAAGTAAAAGATCGTTTACATGACAGCGCCATGGGTCTTTCTGGTGGTCAGCAACAACGTTTGGTCATTGCCCGTGCGATTGCGATCGAACCCGAGGTGCTATTGCTAGACGAACCCG
>JANOTC010000083.1:0-2935 GCA_031416175.1 Gammaproteobacteria bacterium | reverse complement strand
ACGCCACAATTGCCCCTGCAGAGGTTCTTTCAAAAAATCGACTGCTGCCGGATTACATTCTTGAATAACGCCCTTAACATCAATGACGATCACAGCCGCTGGCAGTGCGGCTAATAAATGTGATAAACGGTTAGCCAGTTTTTCGCGCTCGGCGAGTTGGGCAAGGCGTTCCAAACGCGCATCGGCAAGTTCCTCATTGAGGCGCGCGATGCGTTCTTCGAGAACACGGTAGGAACTGGAGAGGCGATCAGCAAAGTCATTAAAAACGCTAAAAGCGCTTTCAAGTTCTTGCGTAACGACGGCTGGTTTAATTTGGTGTTGCACCTTGCGAACCCGGATTGACTGCAGACACAGCACAATCCGGATAGCAAGATCTAAGCCTGGAATTATTATTCTATAAAATCAATAAACTAAACAGACTAAAAACGGATGCGTCAATTTACCGGCAATTCAAGGCCGCGTTGCAAACCGTATTTACGCAACTTCTCCACCAGGGTGGTTCGGCGCATACGCAAACGCTTAGCTGCATGCGCAACAATGCCACCGGCATCTTCCAAGGCTTGTTTAATGAGATTGTATTCCAACGAACTCAAATGCTCTTTCAAATCGATCCCGTCGCGCGGTAAGCGCGCCGATCCGACTAAACTCGGATCAAATAGTCGGTCGACCATATCGCCGCCCATCACGCCAGCCAGCTCGTCTGCTTCGTCCGTGTCTTCGTCATCGTCAATGACTTCTTTCAACAAGCCGTCACCTAACATGATGGGCTTGCCTTTCGGCCGAAACTTATCCGGCAAGTCGTTGATATCGACCACGCCATACGGGAACATGATCACCAGCCGCTCAATCAAATTCGCTAATTCGCGAACGTTGCCAGGCCAGCGATATTGACACAAAGCCATGACAGCCGCAGGCGTCAAACGCACCGACCCGCGCTTTTCTGCTTCCATGCGCGCAATGAGCTCGTTAACCAACAATGGAATATCGTCGATTCTTTCGCGCAATGGCGGCATTTCAATCGGGAACACGTTGAGGCGGTAGAACAAATCTTCGCGGAATTTCCCGTCACGGATCAGTTCTTCCAAGTTGCGATGGGTAGCGGCAATGATGCGCACATCGGCATGCATACTCTTGTTGCTGCCCACGCGCTCAAAGGTGCGTTCTTGTAAGACGCGCAACAACTTCACTTGCATGTGCAAGCTCATGTCGCCAATTTCGTCCAAGAATAAAGTGCCGCCGTCCGCCATTTCAAAACGGCCTTGGCGCGTATTAATGGCGCCCGTAAACGCACCCTTTTCATGGCCGAACAATTCGCTTTCCAACAAATCGCTGGGAATCGCACCGCAATTGACAGGCACAAATAAACGGTTTCGACGGGACGAATTGTAATGAAGGTTTCTGGCAACCACTTCCTTGCCCGTACCCGACTCGCCCAGAATGAGCACCGTCGCGTCAGAATCAGCCACTTGCCCCATCATTTCGCGTACACGCCGCACCGAGCGGCTATTGCCGACTAAGCTACGAAAGAGTTCGGCGCTACGTCCGTCTCGTGGGTTAACCTGACCTGAGCGGTAAACGGTGGCTTGGTGAAGCATGTCGGTTAGCGCGACATACTTGAGCGGTAAATCAATAGAGGAAAAACACTGTTCCTGAACTTCACGTTCAACATCGGACTGTTGCTTCGCGACGCGCTTCGCTTTTTCAACCATGCGGATGATTGGCAAATTCGGGTCTAATTCTTTAATGCCGGAGTACACCTTTTTTAGCGCTTCGTCGCCCCCGCATTCACCCAACAAAACCATTCCAATGGTATTTGACTGCGTTAAGGTTTCCTTCCAATGGCGGCAGTCGGTGATACGCGCCTCTTGGTCGATTAAATCGAGAATGCCTCGATAAACCTGCCGCTTTTGATTATCTTCCTCAACGATGAGTACTGACGTATCGGTCGCCATAGAACTTCCTCACGCGAACATTATCATACGGTTAGACACCCCGAGAATCCACCTCGGAACTGAGCCTGCCCCCTCGCGACAGCCCGCAACGCATTTTGTTTAGCGCTGCTAGGTAACAGTAAATCACGATTGCTCGGATATGTCAAAATATCGGCGCACTCTTTTTTATTACATTGCCCTTGCCCTGAGAAGCGTTGATAAAAACAAAAAATGTTTATTTAAATTTTCCTTGCTTTCTGCTCGGGCAGGTACTAATCGTTATTGGAGTGGGGAGCAGGCTTGAACGATTGGCGACCACGGATCAAGAGGTAGTGCACTATGGACCACCGCTGGAGTAAGCGCGTTCCTATTCGCTTCAGTGTCGTAATGGGTTATGGCCCACTCGGCCTTGTTATGGGTAAAACCCGCGACATAAGCGCAGTAGGAATGTTCGTTGAAACTCACAATGTTTCGCTGTTTAATGACGAAACAATCGAACTTTCATTTAGCTACGATTACCCGCTCAATCGGACCGTTGTGCGCACGCTAGCCAATGTCGTGCACGCTTCGGAGTCCGGCGTCGGGCTTATGTTGAAAGACTTCCGCTTCGATATTCATGACGAATCAGCTATTGACTTGCCTCTCCTTGTAAACGGCCATTGACGGCTCTCAAAGCACATCCTGCGACGTCGCGGGATGTGCTTTGTATTTGCAAGAACGACCGAAAGCGCGGAAAATCTGGCCCGGCCAAATTGCTCCCTTATGGAAAACCGCGTGAAAAGAATTTTCCTTGCCTCCGTTGTTTGCGTTTTACTCCCTTTGTCGGCTTCAGCCGCCTCTCGGTTTGTCACTGACGAGTTCGAAATAGCCCTGCGTGCAGGCAAAGACAACAGTCAAAAAATGATTCGGTCTCTGCCCAGCGGCACCAAATTGGAATTAATTTCGACTGATAGAAAAGACGGCTATTCGCTGGTTCGTACCAGCGACGGCGTCGAAGGCTGGGT
>JANOTC010000082.1:0-9645 GCA_031416175.1 Gammaproteobacteria bacterium | reverse complement strand
GGGCCAAAAGTAAGGGGGCCATTTTGCCACCTATAAACTAAAATGGAATGACGTGAGTTTTAGTGAACTTTCTCCGCATCACCCAGTCTTACGTATTGAGTGAGTAGATAAGCTTGCTCGGTCCGCTCTCCCTCCTCCCTGAGCGGACATGATCGATTACCCGATTTCCCAGAGTCGGGCAGAAATCAAACGCCCGGCCTACGAAAGTACGCCGGGCTTTTTTTTGCCCATTTACTGTGCAGCGTTTTACCGTGCAGCGTTACGGCGCTGAAATGTCGCCAGCGGGATCGACGGACGCCGGGTGTGGGTTGAGTTCTAGCCAGGTTTCGAGTTTGCTGAGCAGTATTTCCTTGCCCATGATGCGTAGCGATGAAAAGAGTTGGGCGTCGACTTGGATTGAGCAGCTTTTCAGCCGTTGCTTCACGCCCAGCAATTGCGCCGATGCGGCGCCTCGGCCTAATTTGTCGGCTTTGGTGAGTACGACATGTAGCGGCGTTTTCGTTGATTCGCACCACGAGACCATTTGCTCGTCGAATTCGGTGAGTGGATGGCGCACGTCCATAATCAGCACGAGGCCGCGCAAGGAGCGTCGGCGTTGCAAATAGCCGTCGATGACGGTGTGCCAGTGTTCGCGGGTTGATTTAGCGACTTTGGCGTATCCGTAACCTGGCAAGTCGACCAGGCGGTGCAGTGCGTCAAGGTCGAAAAACACTAACTGTTGGGTGCGGCCCGGTGTTTTACTGGTTCGCGCGAGTTTGGAAATCCCGGTGATGGCATTAATGACGCTGGATTTTCCGGCATTGGAACGGCCAGCGAAGCAGACTTCGTTGCCGATGTCGGCTGGCAGTTGCGATAACTCGGCGGCAGCCAATAAAAAATGGGCTTGTCGAAAAAGCGGGTGTGCTTGCATAGTAGTTTTTGACAAGCCGCGTGAGGCTGATCAATGTTTGCCTTTACCGTAAAAATAACTGGAATATGTTGCTACGTCGGAGCTAACGCGTCGAAATAGATGGTCTAAACTGACGATCGCGTGTTCGAGCAAGTTTACTGCGATAAACGGATGCTCTAACCGCAAACGGTTGTACTTCTTGCGCGTGAGCTTTAGCAATTGCGTGTTCGGCGCGGTCGCACGCATGCGCACGGAGCGTGGGCGGCGGTCAAAAAATGACATTTCGCCGACTAATTCGCCGCTGGGGATGCGACCCACTTCGGCTTCGCCTTGGTCTTCGACGAACAAGCTGGCCTCGCCTTCAATCACGAAATAGAGTGAATCGCCCACTTCACCGATGTCTGCGATGACTTCGCCTTTGCTCACGTTACACAATTCGGTGTAGTCGATGAGTGTTTGCACTTCCCGCAGTGTCAATGATTCACACCAAGGCTGCTGGTTTAGAAAATGGACAAGGTCGCTTTTTTCCATAGTTAGCTTTTGCTCCAAAGTACAAGTGGTTTCTTTAAAGGCAACGGTGACGATTCATTCTCGCTTTGACAGTTTCGGGTTCACCCATTGTTCAGTTTGCCCTCGTTACACTGTCACTGTTTGCCAAATGGTATCAGACTTCGGTTGTTTCGAGGGACGATTTTCGGTACGCTGGGGCGACTTTTCAGGGGGAGACATGTTGATGCGATTCGCAAATATTTTTTCGGGTCTTTTGATGGGTTTAGCGGTGGCGGTTGCGCCAGTGATGGCTGAGGATTTTAAGGCGGGTGTGAACTATGAGTTGGTCACTCCGCCGCAACCGACCACCACCGGCGACAAGGTGGAAGTGTTGGAGCTGTTTTGGTACGGCTGCCCGCACTGTTTCCGCTTTGAGCCTTTCGTTGAGCGTTGGTTAGAGAAAAAGCCGGCTAATGCAGAGTTTGTGCGGTTGCCTGCCATCTTTCGCGCCGAATGGGAACCGCATGCGCGTGCGTTTTATGCGGCGCAGATAATGGGTGTGTCGGACAAGGTTCATATGCCGCTTTTCAATGCGATTCATCTGGAAAAACGCACTGTCGACAACGAAGAAAAGTTACGTGACTTTTACGGTGAGCAAGGCGTGAACAAAGAAGAGTTCACCAAGACGTATAACTCGTTCGCTGTGGAAACGCGTGTAGGTCGGGCAAAAATGATGGTTGGCCGTTATGGTGTTGACGGTGTGCCGTCAGTGATCGTAAACGGCAAATACCGTGTTTCTGCGCGCACCGCCGGTGGCAACGCGGAAATGTTGAAGGTGATTGACTATCTTGTTGCGAAAGAAAGCGTGAAGTCTAAGTAAATTTATCGTTAGCTTCAGCAGTGCTCGGCCAAGCTGGCCGGGCACTTTTTACGTTCTCGCCCATTCTGCTACTGACCATACACGTCACCCAATTCTTTCGGTCGATCTTTAAACCGTTTATGTACCCACAAATACTGCTCAGGCACGAGGCGCGTTTGCGCTTCGATAAATTCATGGTAACGGCGCGTATCTGCAATTAAGTCTTCGCTCGGGAAATTATCGAGCGCAGGCAGAATCATGATGACGTAACGGCCTTTGTCTGTTCGCCGCAAGAAATACGGCAGCACGGGCGCGCCACTAATTTTCGCCAGGCGTGATGTAGCGGTGTTGCTGGTGGCGGGGTGTCCAAAAAAAGGCACAAGCTCGGCGCCTTTGCCGTCATAAGCTTGATCCGGTGCATACCAAACGATGCCGTTGTCACGCAGCGCACGCACCATTTGGCGGATGCCGTCGTGGGCGATCATGCCGGAAGTTTGGCGTTGTCGGTTGCGACGAATAATTTCATCCATCAGCGGGTTGGCGTGGCGTTGGTAAACGCAGTAAACGGGGGCGGGTGCAGTGATCGCGAGCATTCGACAACTTAAGTCTATCGGCGTGAAATGCGAGCCAAGCAAGATGGCGCCGTGACCATTTTTTATGGCCGCTTCCAAGTGGTGCATGCCTTCAATGTGGGTAAGTGGGAGCAATTCCGCGTTGCTGCTCCACCACGACATGCCCGTTTCCAATAACGCAATACCGAGCGATTCAAAATGGCGCTTTATGAGCGTTTCTTGCGCCGCGCTATTCAGGTGGGGTAGGCAGAGTTTGATATTGGCGTGCGCGATGGCGCGTCGGTTTTTGGCTAGGCGATAGCCGATGCGACCCAAGGTACGACCGATAGCGAGCCGTAGCGGGTGCGGCAGACGCGTTAGGCTGCGCAATAAACCTGCTGTCAACCAGGTCGGCCAATAGCGTGGGCCGAGAAATGCGCGATAAGAAGGATTAGCGTTCAAGGTGTTAGGGGTGCTACTGACCAAACGTAAGGTGGGTCTATGGTATATTCGGCGCCTATTGTACCGAATTCATGGGAATGGCCAAAATGTCGCTGAATTTTCGCGCATCAATTGCTGAGCACCAAGCTACCATCAATCAACTCGCCGCACTAGAACCGGCCTTATTAGCGGCGGTCGGCATGATGCGTGCCTCGTTCGCGCAAGGCGGAACGATTTACGTGTGTGGCAATGGCGGCTCTGCCGCTGACGCGCAACACTTCGCCGCTGAACTCACCGGGCGGTTTGAGCGTGACCGGCGTGGCTACGCGTCGGTGGCGTTAACGACCGACACTTCAGCACTCACCGCCATTGGTAATGACTACGGCTTTGATCACATTTTTTCGCGCCAATTGGAGTCGCTTGCACGCAAGGGTGACGTATTAATGGCGATCAGTACGTCGGGGAATTCCAGCAACGTGCTTGCAGCGGTAGAAAGGGCCAAGAAAATGGGCATCGGCACGGTAGGGTTGCTCGGACGCGACGGCGGCGCATTAGCCAAACACGTTGACGTGTCGCTTGTTGTGCCGGGTGCGCGGACTTCGCGTATTCAGGAAGCACATATTTTTATTTTACATTGTTTATGCGAACCGTATGAGGAATGACGTGGTAGACGTGGGCCGCGAAACCACAAAGGAATTCCGCTTGACGCTCACCGCCTGGATTCTCATGGCGGCTTTTCTGATTGGCGCATTGGTATTGAATCTGGTCCCCGCCTTGTTGAGCGGCTTGGTGGTGTACGAATTCGTACACATATTAGTTCCCATTTTGCGGCTGGAAAAATTAGCCGGTAAACGCGCGAAATACTTGTCGGTGGGTTTGCTCACCACCGCCGTTATCACATTATTGTCGGGTGCCATTTTCGGCCTTGGTGTGTATCTACGTTCTCAAAGCGGTGATTTGTCGCATTTGCTGGAGCAGATCGCCGAAATCATTGATGAGTCAAAAGGCGCGTTACCGCCCTTTATTCAAAATGTCCTTCCGCCTGACGCCGACACGTTACGTTTAACCATCGTAGAATGGTTGCGCACGCATGCAGAAGAACTCAAAACTTTCGGGATAAACACGATACGCGCCTTAGCCTATATTGTTTTGGGCATGATTATCGGCGGCATTATTGCGTTACGAGAAACTGTTTCTGACGGCGACCGAACCGCGTTTGTAAGTGCAATGATGCGACGCGCGGAATTATTGGGCACGTCGTTTCGCATGATGATTCTGGCGCAAGCCAAGATTTCAGCTATTAATACCACGTTCACGGGAATTTACTTGCTTGTTATTTTGCCTGCGCTGGGCATAGAGCTTCCCTTAGCGAAAACGCTGCTCGTTATCACGTTTGTTGTTGGTCTGATGCCGGTTATTGGCAATCTGGTGTCCAACACGGCCATCGTTGTGGTGAGTTTTGGTCATTCGCTTATTGTGGCGGCGGGCTCTTTACTATTCTTAGTTGTGATACACAAAGCAGAATATTTTCTTAATGCGCGCATTATCGGCACGCGCATTCAGGCGGCGGCTTGGGAACTGCTGATTGCCATGTTGGTGATGGAAGCGATTTTTGGGATAGCCGGTGTGATTTGTGCGCCCATTTTTTATGCCTATATCAAGCAGGAATTGAAAGGGAGAGGTTTGATATAAACGCCATATTGCTCTTCGGCCTTTTGCTCTTATTCGCAAGTAACACCTATTCTGCGGAGGCCTCGTTGTGGCAAGCCCAGATCGTCAACCGCATTTCGGAAAAAACGAAGGTTATTGGTGCAGTCGAGCGTTTGGTCGCTGACGAGATGATAGAAATCGATGACCAGCAAATTGTGTCGGTGTTGGACAGGGCGCGCAGAGTGGTTTTTTTTGCGGTTCCTTTCGTGGCGAAAGGTGGCGATGCCGACGGTTGCTTTGCGCAGATTCTGGCGGCGGATTTTTCGCTGGGGCCAGTTTTAAAGCTTTCCAGTGCGCCTGAATCGGGTGCGTGTGATGCGGTGGCGTCCATTTTCTTGGCGAAATATGCCAAGACCGCGAAAACTTATTTGTGTTTTATTTTAGGTTACCGACGCGATCAACAAGAAGCCTCTTTTGAAAGTGCGGCATGGTCATTTGACGCCGGGAAGCTGGATTTTCACAATGAGGTAGAGGTTGCGGGAATATTTAGGGGCGTTGAGACAGCATTCGACGCGCGACGAAAACTGGGCGACAAGCCGGTGAAGAAAACGCGTAAATCTAAGCGTCGTTAATTATTCCAGCCACTGGTTCAGCTGTTCTAAGTCGTCGACAGTGAGTAAGCCCACGGCGACTTTGAGGCGCAACGTATTGAGTAAGTAGTCGTAACGCGTGCTCGCGTAGTCGCGTTGGGCGCGAAATAATTCGAGTTTAGCGTCAATGACTTCCACGGCAGAACGCGTACCCACTTCAAATCCGGCCTCCGTCGCTTTCGCTGCCCCTGCCGCTGAGTTAACCGCTTGACCCAGTGCTTTGACATGACTAATGCTGGCGAGCACGCCGAGAAAGGCGTTGCGCGTTTGGCTGAGGACTTCCCGCTCTACACGTTCCAAATTGTGTTTACTGGCTTCGATGTAATGACGTGCCTGGCGAATATTGGAGGCGGAGCGTCCGCCTTGGTACAGCGTCCAGTTCATATCCAGCGTAATCGACGCAATTTGCGATTGTGACGCGCCAAATGGGTAGCCATAGGCGTTGTAGCCCAAGGTGCCATTTAAGTCCACGGTGGGGTAGTACGCGGCCTTTTCTTTATCGACGCGATGGTCAGCGGCTTCATTTTCGAGCTGCGCGGTGGCGATGCGCATGTTCTGGTTGCGCGCGGCCGTGGTCCAGTCGTCAATATTCGTGGGTGTGGGTGGAATAAAAGGCATGTCCGCGCGCAGTGCGAGCAAATCCATGTGCAAAATGCCTGTTACGTCGCGCAGTATTTCTCGGGCATGGGAGAGTTCGTTTTCGGCGAGCACTTCGCGTGACAAGGCTAAGTCATGGCGCGCTTGCGTTTCGTGCACGTCGGTCACGGCAATCAGGCCGACTTGAAAACGCTTTTTGGTGACTTCAAGCTGCCTGGCTATCGCTGCCTTTTCTGTTCGCGCAAAATTTAATTCGTCAATGCGTTGCAGCACACCGTAATAATTCTCGGCAACGCGAAACAGCAAATCTTGTTGCGCAATGCGGTAACTGACGTCTGCCTTTACTTGTTCAACTTCGGCGATGCGACTGTCGGCAAAGCTGGGCATATGAAAAACGGGCTGACTCAGTGTTAACGAGTAGCCTTTGTTTTCGTAGAGATATCGGCCTATGACGGAATCTTCGGGTTTGCGCTCAAGTACGACGTCGTAGTCTTGCCCAAGAATCTGATAAGAGGTGATGTTCTCCGACAGTTTTGTGTAATAAGCGTTGGCTTTTAAGGTGGGCAAGAAATTCGCCCGAGTTTGCGAGCCTATTTCCTTGAGTGCATCACGCTCGGCCTTAGCAGACAACAACAATGGATCACTTTTGGCGGCCAATTCAAAGATGTCGACTAAGTTTTCGGCGCGACTGCCAGTGCAATATCCCGCGACTAAGAGCGTAAGCAACGCAATGCGGCGGGTCATGCATGGCTCCGAATTAGTAGCGCGCCATGTTGGGCGCGACGTCCAGCGCCCAGGCCTCGATGCCGCCCGCCAAGTTGACTATGTTTTGAAATCCCGCGCGCTCCAGAAACATGGCCACGTGTTGGCTGCGCACGCCGTGGTGACAGATCACCACGGTTTCGGCTTGAGCATCCATGTTTGCCAGTTGTTGTGGAATCAGGCCCATGGGAACGTGGATAGAGTTTTCGATTGCGCAAATGTCGTATTCCCACGGTTCGCGAACATCGATGAGCGCGGGCTTGGGGTTGGCTAGGGCTAAGTAGTCGCGCAATTGTGTCGGCGTGATTTGGCGCATTCTTTACTCAGAATACAAATCGTGGTGGTTTAGTTGCGTTGACGAGCACCTTCAATTCGGTTTCGAACAGGCAATCAATGTCCCATTTGTCTTGGGAGACGCGGGTAATGAGCTGTGCTTCCATCGCCGGCCCCTCACCCACGATGGCGAAGAGTCGACCGCCAATTTTCAGGCTGCCTTTCATCTTGTCATTAACGCTGTTTACGGAGCCGGTAATGGCGATTGCATCGTAAGGTCCGTGGTCAGGCCATCCGCGTGAGCCATCGCCCTCTTCCAAGGTAACGTTTGAAACTTGATGCGCTTGCAGGCGGCGTGCGGCTTCTCGGAGCAAGTCTGGGTAAATTTCAACGCTATAGACGTGCGCCGTCATTTTTGCCAGAAGCGCCGTTAAATAGCCGCTGCCGGTGCCTACTTCTAACACGACGTCGGTGGGTTTGAGCGCGAGCGCTTGCAGCAAACGCGCTTCGATGATGGGGTGCATCATGACCTGGCCATGCGCCAGGCGTACGCCAATGTCGGCATAGGCCAAATTGCGAAATTTGAGGGGCACGAATTCTTCGCGTGGCATACTGGCCAGTAAATCTAATACCTGTGCATCAAACACGTCCCAGGTACGAACTTGTTGTTCCACCATATTAAAGCGGGCTTGGGCGAAATCGAGTTCGGCCATCATGGGGGTATCCCTATTGTGGATTGTTCAGTTAGGCGCAGTTGCGCGTCTCGGTCGTTAAGATTAAGCGGTTTGTGCGGCGGTGGCAACCGCTTGCGATGATCTTGTCAACGCTGGGTTAGCTGTGCAGTTGTGGTGGACTCTCGAGAACTGGCGGGATCTGTGCTTGATTTGGCCGTTCAGGTGGGCTCTACTTACCCATTTCGGCGCCGATTCTCGATGGACGTTTCGGTTGTTTTTCGTTACGGGGGTATATTATGTCGCGTCGATGTAGTTGTTTTTCCGGATATTTTTTCGCTATGCTGGTAGGGCTAAGCGTGGCTACTTATTCGGACGCCGTTAGCGCGGGTCCGCCTTCGTCGCCGTTGGTTTTGGCGGTTCATCCTTATTTGCCTCAGGCGGAGATTGCCGAACGTTTTCGACCGCTCGCAGAGTATTTATCGCAAGTATTGAACAAACATGTAGAGGTGCGCGTAGGGCGGTCCTACGACGAGCATATTGAGTTAGTGGGATCGAATGCCGTGGATTTTGCGTTTGTGGGTCCGGCACCGTATGTGGCGATGGTTCGTCGCTTTGGCTTGAAGCCCATGTTGGCGCGTTTAGAAGTTGAAGGGACACCTTCGTTTCACGGGTATATTGTGGTGCGAAATGAAAGTCCCATACGCACGTTGGCCGACCTAAAAGGCAAGAGCTTTGGATTTGGTGATAAGAATTCCACGATGGGACACATTGTTCCGCGCTATGAATTACATCGGACTGGAATTAGCCTGAGTGATTTTTCTCGACATGTTTTTTTAGGTGCCCATTTTAACGTAGCGCTTGCGGTGTTGGCGGGCGATTTTGATGCGGGCGCTGTCAAAGATGAGGCGTATTTTAAATATCGGGCACAAGGTTTGCGGGCCTTGGCTAAAACGGAAGCTATCCCCGAACACGTGTTTGTGGCGAGTTCGAAAATGGCGCCGGATTTGGTAGAGGCCCTACGGCAAGCGTTGATGGCCCTCGGTACTCAACCTAACGGCTTGAAAATTCTCCGCAGCATCAATGGCCGCGTAACGCAACTCGTATCGGTGAAAGATAGCGATTTCGATGGCTTGCGCAAGATTGTCGACATCGTCGAACAGCTTGAAGAATAGGTGGCGCGTCGATTACTATTTCGTTCCTCAAACGTCCGTGGATCGCCTACTGGCTTATTATGGCGAGCTTAGCGCTTGGTCTGGCGGTGTTAGACAAGCGTTCCTTTTCAGAGCGACGTGACGAGATTCACAAGGCGGCAGTTCTTGAATTGGGGTATGTGACTGGATTGGCCAAAGGTTTCTTGCAAATCGGCGCATACCAAGATGTTAGCGAGGCATTGCGCGCATGGGGCGTCGCAAACGGCTCTACCGTGGAATTGACTTTAATTTCCAAGAAAACCGGTGTCATTCTGGGTGGTTACCAAAGATCGCAGTCCGCGCGAAATCCTGAAACCTTTAAAGCGCTAATCGACTACTCGATAAGGGGTCAGGCAGAACTCATCCTTGTTAGAGACTTTTTGTCTGTGTATGAGGAACGGCGGCAATTTCAACAGCAAATGGTGCTCATACTGGTCGTATTTGGCGTGGCCTTAGCCATTTTCGTGCGACTCGGACAGCGTCGAAATGTGGAATCCCTGCTCTTAAAGGCGAGAACGGATGAGCTATCCCGCGCGAATGAGTATTTGCGCGATCAAATAGAGCAGCGCCGAGCGGCAGAGTTGGCCCTGAAGAAAGAAAAAGAATTGGCGGAAGTCACG
>JANOTC010000081.1:0-6057 GCA_031416175.1 Gammaproteobacteria bacterium | reverse complement strand
GCCAGCTTTATAGGCGTTGTTGCCAACGTTGGCTTTCTCGTCGTTCATGACCATACCCAAACCGCCGTAAATGGTGGTCTTTTTGGCAAGCGCGTGCTTAGCGCCAAGCGCAAACGAGGTATTGCCGTTTTTCGCATCGCTCTTAGTCTCAGCGGACATGCCGACTGTCAAGGCGAACGTGGTTGCGCCCATGGTGTAGGTGCCGGCCGCGAACATCATGTCCATGTCGCCGTCTTTCACGCCCGAGAGTGCGTCGCCGTCCATTTCGTATTGAGCCGCGAAGCTCATGTCGCCCATGGTGTATTTGCCGCCGATCTTGGTCATAGTGGCATCTTCCAAGGCGCCCATCATGCCAATGGAAACGTGGTCGACAAAGGCCAGAACGCCGCCTTCACTGTACTCAGCGCCGATGCCAAAGTTGTCCTTGCCATCACCGGCAAAGCCATAGTTGGCCGACACTTTCACACCAGACACGCTGGGTGAGTCATAACGAGCGGTGTGACCTTGGCGGCCGCCGTCATCGTTGCTGCCACCCATGCCGCCCATGGTGCGCAAGCCGCTAGACTTTGCATTGCCACGCATACCCGAACCCGACAAACGACCTTCCAAGGCAGTGGTCAGGAATGGATCAACATTCTTGGAGACATCTTTGTAATGGATGTCCATTAAGCCGCCGCGTGCGGTACCGTATTCCTTGCTGGACAAGCCAACCCAGGTGTCACGCATGTAGAATACGCCGGCACCGGCGGTATCAGCGTTGTTCTGAGTGTCAAACCCAATACCAGCCTGATAAATCGCTTTCATGCCCATCAAGTTGGTGTCAACGTTGCCGCGCACACCTACAACTGTGCCTCTGGATGAGGACATGCTCAAGATCGGCGAATCTTTGCCTGCTTTATCCAAGGACACATGAACGCTACCAAAAACCGTCGGACCTTCATCCGCCTGCGCAAACATAGGTGCGCCAACAAACGCTGCAATTGCAATAGCCGTTAGACTCTTCTTCATCTGTCTCTCCATTAGCTTAAGTGGGGCTGAACCAAATAGTCGACGGTGATACTTATAGCATTTTTTTGCCAGAGTGCAACAAATTTCGCACGCGGGTGGTCGAAACGCCTCAGTATTGTTGTACAAACGCAACAAAAGCGCTTAATAAACAAACAAGATGTCGACTTTGCGTCGGCGCGGGTGCGAAGGGCATGCTGGAACTGAGGTTTAGTTGCGTCGGGCGCAGATTATTTTGTCTAACATTAGCGGTGTAGAAACGTGCGTCAGTCCGCCAGCAATGAGGGGTCTTGTTGCGGAGCGCCTGTTAGTGCGCAGTATTTGATAGTGTGCAGTACTTGTTAGTGCCAAGGAAATGGCTGGGGGACTAGGATTCGAACCTAGGTTAACGGAGTCAGAGTCCGTAGTCCTGCCGCTAGACGATCCCCCAACGGGTAGCCACTCCGCGACGGGAATGACCTAATGCAAGGCCGGGTGAAAAGACTCACCCCAGTACGACTTAATGCAAGCGCATGCTTGCTTTGTGGCAAAGCCATCGCGAACAAAAAACACGCCAGCCTACGCATTGCGCACGCTGACGTGTTCTCGATATGGGCTTTCTTAACGCTTCGAGTATTGGGAAGCTCGACGCGCCTTGTGCAAGCCGACTTTTTTACGCTCGACTTCACGTGAATCGCGGGTAACGTAGCCTGCTTTACGCAACGGTGAACGCAAGGCTTCATCGTATTCGATGAGGGCGCGCGTAATGCCGTGGCGAATTGCACCGGCTTGGCCGGACATGCCACCACCGGCCACTGTGGCGGTGATGTCAAATTTGCCCAATACTTCGACCTTCTCCAGTGGCTGGCGAACGATCATGCGCGAAGTTTCGCGACCGAAGTAGGTGTCAATGGTGCGGCCATTGATGGAGATAATGCCATTGCCCGGGCGCAAGAAAACGCGCGCCGTCGAGCTCTTGCGGCGGCCGGTACCATAATAATGTTGTTGTGCCATCGAGCGTTACTCTTCCGTAGCTTAGAATTGCAATACTTTGGGTTGTTGCGCAGCGTGCTCGTGGGTTGCGCCCGCGTACACTTTTAATTTGCGAAACATTTGTCGACCGAGTGAATTTTTAGGCAACATGCCCTTCACTGCGATTTCGATCACACGGCCCGGTGCCTTTTCTTGCATTTTGCCGAACGAAACCGACTTCATGCCGCCAATATAGCCACTGTGCTGGTGATACATCTTGTCTTTGACTTTTTTGCCTGTCACGTGGATCTTGTCCGCGTTAACGACAATGATGTAGTCGCCGGTATCCACATGCGTCGTAAATTCCGCTTTGTGTTTGCCGCGCAAGCGACTCGCCACTTCCGTGGCTAAACGACCTAACGTTTTACCGTCAGCATCGACTACGTACCAATCACGCTCGACCGTTTCCGGTTTTGCACTGAACGTTTTCATTCCTGTGCCCTTGAAACAATATGCTTTAAAAAGGGGCGTAATACTAGTGGGTAGACCGGGGTGGTGTCAATAGCGATGATCGTTGCGTATAGAAATCTGACCACTAAACTGCGCCTTTGCTCTTGTATAGTGCTTTGATTTTAGACAAATACTTAGCCGTAGGCGGCATTGCAAAACTCGGGATTTGAGCCGAGGCTTTCGATGGAAAGTACCGGGTAAACTTCATCTCCGAGGGCGAATGCGCCGGTCGCCCAGGTTTCGTTTTCACTTGCCTTTTGTTGTTCGTTGGCGGCGAATTGGCGTAGACCGCACACCTCATCAACCAGCAATCCGGCGCGAATGTGTTGATGTTTGGTGACAATGACGCGGGCGCTCAGTCCGAGTTGGCAGGGCAGCCGTTGCAGGTATTCGCCCAAGTCGACGATGGAGAGTAGCTCGCCGCGCAAACTGGCTAGCCCTTTTAGCCACACTTTAGCGCCTGGAACGACGGAAGGTTTTGGGTTGCGTCGATAACTAAAGACTTCGCGCACTTCGTTGGTCGCAATCAGCAGTTTTTGTTCGCCGATTCGCACAAGCAATCCGACCCAACGTTTGGATTGGGTGACGGGCGCGGGTGACTCCATGCGTTCACGCGCACGTTCTTCCATTTCTCGCAGGGTAAAAAGCGGGTGTTTGTTGACCGCCATGGCTTAACCTAAAATGGTTTTTACCGTTTCCATGAGTGTTTTTTCCGTAAACGGCTTGATGAGATAAGCGCGTGCGCCTTGGCGCTTGCCCCAAATCTGATCAGTTTGTTGGTCTTTATTCGAAATAATGACGACGGGGATATTGCTAGTTTGCGGATGTGTTTGCAGTAAGCGCGTCGCTTGAAAGCCGTTCATGCCCGGCATGACAATGTCCATCAGAATGAGGTCAGGCACTTGCGCTTGGGCCAAAGGTAACCCCTCTTCGGCGTTTTTTGCCGTTGTGACTTGGTGGCCATTTCGTTCGAGCATACGTGTTAACGCGTGAATTTCGGTGGGCGAGTCGTCCACAATTAAAACTTTGGCCATGATTGGCGTTAACCTGTTTGTTAAGTGTGTTCTTCAATGGCGTTGAGGAGTTCTTCACGGGTGAACGGTTTGGTGAGGTATTTGTCTGACCCCACCAGTCGGCCCCGGGCGCGGTCAAACAGGCCGTCTTTTGAGGACAGCATGATGACGGGTGTGCCTTTGAATCGCTCATTATTTTTTACCAGTGCGCAGGTTTGGTAACCGTCCAGGCGTGGCATCATGATGTCCATAAATATCACGTCTGGCTGGTGATCCACAATCTTTGCTAGGGCTTCGAAGCCGTCACCGGCGGTAATGACTTCATACCCGGCTTTGACCAGCAGGGTTTCTGCCGTGCGCCGAATCGTTTTACTATCGTCAATGATCATTATGCGCTTTGTTTTTGGTGTTCCGCCGTCGCGGGGATCGTTTGTGTTTACATCCATGGGCAGTAACCTCGGTGGCTTGCGACTCGGCGGCAAAGCTGTGTTGGCCTGTTAAGGTGCCGGTGGGCACCAACATCGGGTATTATTCCGCTTATTGCATCGGCTTGGGGAATTTTTTTTGAACCCACGAATTGGTCTTTATCAAATTAATATGGGCGAAATCGCGTGAATCTTAGTGGTGTACCGCATTTAACGACGGCACTGACGGGGCCTTTACTGAAGATTGAGTCGCACTTACTTGATCGACAAGCCAAGATTGAAGCCTGGCTGCGTAGCCAATTTCACCGTACGCCCCCGCCATTTTATTCTTCCGTGGACTTGCGCAACAGCGGTTTTAAGCTGGCGCCTGTTGACACAAACCTCTTTCCCGCAGGCTACAACAATCTCAATCCTGCCTTCTTGCCCTTATGCATTCAGGCCGTTCAAGCGGCTGTAGAGCGTATTTGTCCTGATGCCGCGCGTTTGCTCGTGATACCAGAGAATCATACTCGAAATACGTTCTATCTCGAAGCCTTTGCGACATTAATCGACATAATTCGTCGGGCGGGGTTTGAAGTGCGGATCGGGTCGTTATTGCCGGATCTTGCCGAGCCGAAAGAAATCGCCTTGCCTTCTGGGCGAACGCTTTTGTTGGAACCGTTGCAGCGCGAAGGCGATGCGTTGCGGGTCGGCGATTATTACCCGTGTGCGGTCATATTAAATAACGACCTTTCCAAGGACGCACCGGCCATTTTGCAGGGTTTGAAATGCCCGGTTGTTCCGCCCGTTGCATTGGGCTGGCACAAACGGCTGAAGTCGGAGCATTTTGCCCAATACCGTCGCGTCGCATTTGAATTTGCTGAATTGATCGACCTTGATCCTTGGTTCATCGATCCGTTATTTCGTAAGTGTGGTGAGATCAATTTCATGCGTCGCGAAGGCGAAGAATGTGTGGCTACCAATACCGAGGCGTTGTTGGCGGACATACAGCGAAAATATGACGAATACGGGGTTGATCGAGAGCCGTTTGTAATTGTTAAAGCCGATGCAGGAACCTACGGCATGGGCATTATGACGGTGCGGCATCCGGAAGAAATTTATACGCTGAATCGCAAACAGCGTTCGTCCATGGCGGCGAGTAAAGAAGGCCAAACCATTACCAAAGTGATTTTGCAGGAGGGTGTTTATTCCTTCGAAACATTTGGTCCAGACCATGGGGTGGCCGAGCCGGTGGTGTACATGATTGATCGTTATGTGGTCGGCGGGTTTTATCGTTTGCACACGGAGCGCGGGCCGGATGAAAATCTTAACGCGCCGGGGATGAAATTCGAGCCGTTGTCATTCGCGGATCCTTGTAATAATCCGGATCAACAGCAACCGCCCGACGCGGGGCCGAATCGTTTTTATGCCTACGGGGTGGTGGCGCGGTTGGCGTCGTTAGCGGCCGCGAGGGAAGTGGCTGCGGTCAAGGCGTAATTGCGCGTGTGCTTCCGCGCGGTTTTCTTGCTGCTGAGCTTGGTTGTCGGAGTACTTTCTTTAGGCGGTTGCACGCCGCAGGCGGAGCCGGTTTTCAAGGAAGAATTCGTTGCACTGGGTACGCTCGTACAAGTCAGCATTTATGGCGTATCTGAAGCGAAGGCGCAGCAAGCCTTTACGGCCGCCATTGCGCAATTCAAGACCATGGACGAGGCTTGGCATCCAAGCAAACCCGGGCCGCTGGCGCGTTTGAATCAGGCGTTGGCGCATGGCCAGCAAATACCGCTCGATCCGGCACTCAGCCCGTTAGTAGCGTTGGGTACGGAGTTTTCTCGACAGACCGGCGGGCTATTTAACCCAGCTGTCGGCGGTATGGTGCATTTGTGGGGGTTCGACCAAGACACACTCCCCACGGGTCCGCCACCCGCGCCTGAACGAATAATTGAGTGGTTGGCCAAGCAACCGCGCATGGAAGATCTTGTCGTTAAAGACGGCTTGATTTCGTCTAGCAACGCCGCCGTTCAACTGGATTTTGGCGGATTGGCGCAGGGCTACGGCGTTGACCGTGTTATTGACCAGTTTAAGCGGTTGGGTATCGAGAACGCGATTATCAATTGCAGTGGCGATATTCGCGCAATTGGGCGCAAAGGGGATAAATCGTGGCGGGTGGGTATTCG
>JANOTC010000080.1:0-3136 GCA_031416175.1 Gammaproteobacteria bacterium | reverse complement strand
GATATAGGCAAAATCGCTGAGTTACACCAGCGGCTAGAAGCCGCCCTCGAACTCGAATCGGATGCCCTGCAATTGAACGCGAAAGATATCGAACGGATTGATGCGGCGTCCTTGCAATTGTTAACTGTTTTCAATATTGAGGCACAAAAGCGCGGCCTAAAAGTACGCTGGAATTCACCGTCGCAGCCATTGCGCGACGCAGCCGACAGGGTGGGTTTAATCAGTGCGCTGAGCCTTAATTAAGGCAGAGTAGGCGGGAAGGAGCTTCTATATGCCCGATGTATTAGTCGTTTGTGCTCGGTTAAAGGCGCGAGGAGAAGAAAGTGTCCATCGATATGTCAAAGTTTTTAGATACGTTTTTCGAAGAAAGTGCGGAAGGCGTGGATGCCATGGAGGCGGGCCTGCTCAATATGCAGGAAGGCGCGGTGGACAATGAGTTGATTAACACCATTTTTCGGGCGGCGCACTCTATTAAAGGAGGTGGCGCTACGTTTGGTTTGACCGCTGTTTCCGCGTTTACGCACAACCTTGAAACGCTGCTCGACGAAATGCGCTCCGACAAACGGCCGGTGACGACCGCAAGCATCGACGTCATGTTAGAGTCGGTCGACATTATTCGCGAAATGTTGGCTGCCGCGAAATCGAGATCAGAGCACGATGAGCAACGGTCTAAGGCTGTCACGGCAAAGCTCGAACTGCAACTTCAGTCCGGCGGCTCTGCGAATGTGGCTAAGGTGGCCGCGCCCGCGAAAGTCGCCGTGGCATCCGCTCCTAGTACCGGCTGGCGTATTCAGTATGCGCCCAAACCGCACCTTTTCCAAACCGGCAATGACCCCGTGCGCATGCTGCGCGAGCTGCAAACCTTAGGCAAGTACAGCGTTGAATGCAACACCTCGACACTCCCTGCCTTTTCGCATCTTATTCCAGAGCTATGTTACCTCGCGTGGAACATCTCCTTAGAAGGGGATATTGCTAAAAAAAGCATTGAGGACTTATTCGAGTGGGTTGATGGCGACTGCGAATTGGTGATCTCGCCATTGGCCGGAGCGTCTGGGTCTGCCACGTCTGAGTTGGGCAGTGTCGCAGCGACAGTTTCCGTTTCTACGGATGTTTTACCAGCACAAGCCGTTGTTGTTAACCTCGACGAGCGCCGTGCAGCGGCGCCTGCGGAAGCCAAAACCAATCCCGAAGCCAGCTCAATACGCGTCAATATCGACAAAGTCGACGCCTTAATCAATATGGTTGGCGAACTGGTGATTACCCGCTCCATGCTCAGCCAAATAGGCAAAGACTTCGACATGCGGCGCATTGAGAAGCTGCTGCATGGGCTAGAACAATTGGATCGCAATACTCGAGAACTCCAAGAAAGCGTGATGCGTATTCGCATGATGCCGATTAATTTTGCTTTTCAACGTTTCCCCCGTATGGTACGCGACTTAAGTCAAAAATTAGATAAAAAGATCGAGTTGAAGTTGTCCGGTGAGCAGACGGAATTAGATAAAACGGTGATGGAGAAAATCAGCGATCCGCTGGTGCATCTGGTGCGTAACTCCGTCGACCACGGCATAGAAAAGCCGGAAGTGCGACTGGCGGCGGGGAAATCCGAAACGGGCGTTGTACATTTAAATGCCTTTCACCAAGGCGGCAATATCGTCATTGAAATTTCCGACGATGGCGCGGGTTTGCCCAAAGACAAAGTATTAAAGAAGGCGCGCGAACGCGGCCTTATTCCGCCTGACGGTGTGTTGTCAGATGACCAAATTCACGATTTAATCTTCATGGCGGGCTTTTCCACGGCCGACCAAATCAGCGACGTGTCTGGGCGCGGCGTCGGCATGGATGTTGTGCGAAGAAATATTAAGGCACTCGGCGGTACGGTGGATGTTAGATCAGAACCCGGTAAAGGCAGCACGTTCACGATTCGCTTGCCGCTCACGCTGGCGATCATGGACGGCCAATCCGTTGCGGTGGGCGAGGAGCTTTACATTGTTCCGCTGATATCGGTTGTCATTTCGACGCAAATTAAAGCCAATGAAGTTTCTGTTATAGCCAATCGCGACGAAGTATATCGCTTCCGCAATGAATACTTGCCCGTGATTCGGTTACATGAGGTGCTGAACGTAAAACAAACCAGGACGGATTTAACACGGGGTTTGTTTGTCATTGTTGAAGGCGATGGCCGCCGTGCCGCCCTTTTCGTCGACGACTTACTGGGCCAGCAGCAAGTGGTTATTAAATCGCTGGAAACCAATTACAAACGCATTGAAGGTCTATCGGGTGCAACGATACTCGGTGATGGATCGGTGGCGCTAATTTTGGATATTCCGGGCCTACTTCGCATTGCCCACCAGCGCAAATCAGCCTGAAATATAGGCACCCCTTAAACGAGAGCAATAGACAATGGAATCGACAGCAGTAAAACTTAACTCCACCCTTCAACCCGCCGTCTCACAGTATCTCACCTTCACACTGGGGAGCGAAGAATATGGCGTGGACATTTTAAGAGTGCAAGAAATTCGTGGTTGGCAAACCGTGACACGTGTGCCGAACACGCCTAAATTTCTGCTTGGGGTGCTTAACTTGCGGGGCACCATTGTGCCCATCATTGATATGCGCATGCGCTTTTCGTTGGACAAGGTGGAGTACACCAGCATAACGGTAATTGTGGTGTTATCCGTGATATCAGACCATGGTACGCATGTATTTGGTGTGGTCGTGGATAGCGTTTCCGACGTGTTGGATGTTAAAAAGGATGACGTAAGGCCCACCCCCGAAATGGGTTGTACCGTGAACACGGAGTTCATCAATGGCTTAGCGACCGTGGGTGATCAATTAGTCACCTTACTTGATATTGACAAATTGCTCACTCATATGGACTTGACCGCTGTTGTGGCAGTGCAAGGCGCCGCTGCTTAAATTATTTTATGTAAATGACATACAACACGGTATTCATTTGATACCGTCGATAGTGAACTAGGAGAATACATGTGAATTGGCTTAACAATTGGAAAACAGCGACTAAATTAATGTCCGGCTTCTCAATCGTGGCTGCGATGGTGGCGATTGTGGGCTATTTAGGTATTGACGGCTTGGGCAAAATTAACCTCCTTGCCGATGACCTCTATGAAAAACACGC
>JANOTC010000079.1:0-10398 GCA_031416175.1 Gammaproteobacteria bacterium | reverse complement strand
GTTTCTTCAATTCGCCTTGAAATTGTGAAATTAATTCGAAGGGCGTTTTACCGTCCATTTAATGTTACTCGCCTGAAATGTTACTATTTGTGCCTTCGCAATGACTAGCTTTGACTATTTTTGTCGCAAAAGTGCGTTATCGACGTTGATACGTTTTTGCGTACCGAACAGCACCTCAATTAAAACAAGTGCGAATTCTATTGCGACACCCGGTCCGCGCGAGGTAATGATGCGGCCGTCTTTGATCACGGGCGTGTCCATGAACACCATGCCGGGCACGTTAAGTCCATCCAGCGCACCCGGAAAGCTCGTCACCCGTTTTCCTTCAAGTAAACCGGCGGCAGCAAGCACTTTGGGGGCTGCGCAAATCGCAGCAATAATTTTGCCGTCTGCGTAGACCCTACGTAATATGGTGTGTACGCGTTTATCCGCATTGAGAGTGTCGGTGCCAGGTTGTCCACCAGGTAACACGACCATTTCGAAGGCGTCTTCGCTGACTTTCTCCAGCGTGGTATCCGGCACTAACACAGTGCCCCGACTGCCGCGCACCGGCCCTTCGTGCAGCCCTGCCACCACCACCGTGGCGCCCGCACGGCGAAGCAAATCAATAATGGTCACTGCTTCCATTTCTTCGCAGCCCTCAGCGAGGGGAACTAAGATCGTTGCCATTGCAAGCTTCTCCCTGAAAACAAAATGGGGCGCCTGCATAACAGGCGCCCCACCCTAAACACGCGTTAACTATTTGGTGTTAACGTTTTTCATGATGCGTAAGGCTTTCAACAAATTAAGCGCTTCATAAAGCTGGTAGTCCTGGCTGGCCAGCGTTTGCGCTTCTTTCGCTGTTTTTTCATCCTTACTACGTTGGTCGATCTTTTTCTCGGCCGCACCGTTCACCAAATGCCCAGTCAAGTCCGATTCTTTAACACGCTCAAGCGGCGCTTCAACGGCGGCGACTTTCATTGATTCCAACTTGATGTGGGGTTCAATGCCTTCCGCTTGAATGGAACGGCCAGACGGCGTGTAATAACGAGCGGTGGTTATTTTTAACGCAGCGTTATTATTCATAGGCAGAATGGTTTGCACCGAGCCTTTGCCGAAGGTTCTGTCGCCCATAATGATGGCGCGTTTAGAATCTTGCAGCGCACCGGCCACAATTTCAGAGGCCGACGCAGAGCCACCGTTGACCAACACCACCAAGGGCGCGCCGTCTAACATATCGCCCGGTGTTGCATTGAAATTCATACGAGATTCTTTGTCACGGCCTTCCGTATAAACGATTAAACCGGATTTCAAGAACGCATCTGACACATCCACCGCTGCCGTTAAAACGCCCCCTGGATTGTTGCGCAAATCGAGCACCATTCCGTAAATTTCATTATTAGGCGCCTCTTTGCGTAGCTTCTCAATTTCCTTTTGGAGTGAGTCGCCGGTTTTGGCTTGGAAGCTGGAAATTCTGACATAGGCATAGTTGTCAGCTAGTGCCTTGCTCTTAACGCTCTGTACCTTAATCACGTCGCGCGTGACAACAATCTTCAGCGGCTTGTCTTGCCCTTCGCGCACAATCGTTAATGTGATGTCTGAATTGGGTTTGCCGCGCATGATCTTGACGGCTTCGTTCAGCGTCAGCCCTTTAACAGGGGTGTCGTCTAAGCGAATAATTAAATCGCCCGATTTCACGCCGGCTCGACTTGCGGGCGTATCGTCTATAGGTGAAATGACTTTTACGAAGCCATCCTCCATGCCGACTTCAATACCGAGGCCGCCGAATTCACCCGTGGTACCTACTTGCAGTTCTTTATAGCCATCAGGATCGAGGTAAGCAGAGTGGGGGTCGAGTCCACTGAGCATGCCGCGAATGGCGTTTTCCAACAGAGTTTTATCATCGACGGGTTCTACGTAATCGCTTTTAATCTTTGCAAAAACTTCTGTAAATGTGCGGAGTTCTTCAACTGGTAGAGAAATCGTACTCGATTGAACATTGCCACGCTCGGCCCACACACCGTGGCCTATTGCCATGCCCAAACCTATTGTTACGCCCAAGCCGAGCCCCAGTCCCAAGCCGTATTTCATCGTCGATTTCATTAATTGCTCCGAGGTCCTGTGGACCCTACCTGCTTAGCGCTGTTTGCCAAATTGTTAATACCCATCGCGCTCAAGCGCGGCTCTAGTCATTGACTACGCAATAGCGTAATTGTTGGACCGATTTTTCATCATCAAGATTTAGGCCATAGTACACGCTTTTAGTTTCCAATACATTTCGTCCCTGGCCTGAATTTAACGGCTCGCAAGCCAGGGCGATGGGTTAACGGGCTTGCCTTCGAAACGAATTTCAAAGTACAAAGCGGGCCCCTCTAACCAACCGCTCGCACCCACACGTCCTATCGTTTCATGCGTTTGCACGTTCTCGCCGACTGTCTTTAGATTGATTTCGTTGTAGCCATACAGGGTCAGAAAGCCGTCGCCATGGTCCACGATGGTCATGAAGCCAAAACCGGTCAGCCAATCGGAAAACACGACGCGCCCGGCCCAAACTGCATGAACCGGCGCGCCATGTGCGGCGCCAAATAATACCCCATGTGAGCGTTGTTGCGCTGCAATGGGATGGGCCACGCCAAACTGCGCGAGCAGAGTGCCTTCTACCGGCCACTCGAGGCGCCCTTTTAGGTCTGCGAATGGCGTGCCGGGCGCGGCTCTATTATTTGAATCTTGCGCCTTACGGCCAATTTCTCCCGTGATTTGTTTCAGTCGGGCCTGATCATCAATGAGGCGCTGGACCAATTGACGATGGTTCTGCACTTTTGTGCTTGCACGTTCGAGCAGTTGTGCACGCTGTCCCCGACGCCGATTCAATTCCGCTCTCTCGCTTTCCTGCAAGACGAGCAGCTCCGTCAATGATTTCTGTTCAAGCGAGGTCTGCCGCTCCAGGGGTTCAAGAGCGGTAATTTGACTGCGCAACGTATCGAGTTGCTTTGCCTGACCGCGCAAAAAATAGTGGTAATAGGCAAGTGATCGGGTGACTGGCATTGGGTTTTCGTTATCGAGCAATATTTTCAAAACAGGTTGACGGCCCAATTCGTAGGCGGCACGTGCTACGTGGGCAATCTGAGCGCGTGTGGTTGCCATGGCGCGTTGGCGCTCTGTATTTTCCCCCGTCATATGTTCGAGTTGGCTGCGTTTATGCTCAATCTCTTCGCGCGTGCGGGCGACACGGTCGGAGAATTCGGCGAGCGCTCGATCCATGCGCTCCAGGTCTGATTCTGCATCCGTTTTTCTACTTTCGGCGACCACCAGTTGTCGTTGAGCGTTACTTATCAAGCTGGTGGATGGCTCCGGCTTGCCAATTGCGTAACTGGTGGAACCCGTTAGCAAAAAGGCAACGCTTAGCCACCGCCGCAGCTCCAGCCGCGACGGTTTATGATAAACGTTACAGCAACGTGGCCAATGACTGACCACCCATCTCCGCCGGTTTGTTGATGCCCAAAAGAGCTAGCATGGTGGGGGTGACATCAGACAGCGCCCCGGTTTCAGCGAGCTTGGCCGGACGACCGACGTAAATAAGCGGGACCAAATTGGTTGTGTGCGCGGTATGCGCTTGGCCAGTTTCATTACTCCGCATCAATTCCGCGTTGCCGTGGTCAGCGGTTATCAATACCTCGCCCCCTGCCTTTTGCAATGCGCTGACAACGCGGCCCAGACAAATATCTAAGGCCTCAATGGCCTTCACCGTGGCGGCAAAATTGCCGGTATGGCCGACCATGTCAGGGTTGGCGTAGTTGCAAATGATGACATCATATTTTCCGCTTTCAATCGCCGCTACTAACTTGTCGGTGAGTTCCGGCGCATTCATTTCCGGTTGCAAATCATAGGTGGCGACATTGGGCGAGTTAACGAGAATTCGATCTTCGCCACGGAAAGGTTGCTCTTCACCGCCGTTGAAAAAGAAAGTTACGTGCGCGTATTTTTCCGTTTCGGCGATACGCAATTGGCGTAAGCCTAAATCGGCAATGTAAGCGCCGAATACGTTGCGCAGACGTTCAGCGGGGAAAGCGACTTTAACGCCGAAGTCTTCACTATATTCTGTGAGCGTAACGAAAGCTGACAATTGCGGGGTTCGTTCGCGTTCGAAGCCGTCGAAGTCCGCTTCGATAAATGCGCGGGTGATTTGGCGGGCGCGATCAGAGCGGAAGTTCATAAAGAAAACGGCATCACCGTCTTCAATTTGCGCGGGCGATTTCCCGGCTGGAACAATCGCGGTGGCTCTAACGAACTCGTCGCTTTCACCGCGCTCATAGGCTGCCAATAAGCCGTCGCTGGCGGTAACAGCCTGAAACTCAGCCGTGCCCAAGGTCATCAGATCGAACGCGGCCTTGATGCGAGGCCAGCGGTGGTCTCTATCCATGGCGAAGTAGCGGCCAATGACCGTGGCAATACGGCCCCCGCCGCATTCGGCGAAACACGCTTCTGCGGCCGCGAGCGAGTCTTTGGCGCTTTTGGGTGGCGTATCGCGCCCATCCAAAAAGGCGTGCAAATAAACGTGTTTCGCGCCACGCTTAACGGCGAGTTTAATCATCGCAAAAAGTTGCTCTTCGTGGCTGTGCACACCGCCCGGTGAAAGCAGGCCCATGATGTGAACCGCTTTGTTACGCGCTATTGCGCCGTCAACGGCGTCGGTTAATGTTCTATTGTTAAAAAATTGGCCGGTTTTTATGGCGCGCGCCACTCGGGAAAATTCTTGATAGACAACGCGCCCCGCACCCAAGTTTAAATGGCCGACTTCGGAATTGCCCATTTGATCAGCGGGTAAGCCAACAGCGGCCTCGGACGCCTTAATTAACGTATGCGGATAGGTAGACCAAAGTTGATCCCACACCGGTTTTTTTGCCGCCGCGATGGCATTGTGTTCGGGATTTTCACGGTAGCCCCATCCGTCAAGCACGAGTAAGGCTAAGGGTTTGGGTCTGGATTTCATAAGGCTCTCTACGTGCTCTCTCTAAGTCGATTTTCAAGTTTCTGCAAGGCGTACGCCAGATTGATCAATAAAGTCCGCATTTCAATCGTTCGCCCTTGGACGGCCATTAAGGCTAAAAATTCACCCACTGGCCGCGTCAAAACTTAGTGTATTATTGTATAATGTTTTGATAATGAAGATGGCCATCCGTTTTGGCGTGGCGCGAATTTCGAGGTGTCCGTAATGTCCAACAGCCATGACACGTTTTTGCCCACGCGCGATGAGGACATTGAACGCGCCGCCCAATCCATGAAAGCCATGGCGCACACTCTGCGGCTCAAAATTCTGTGCACCCTTGGCGATCAAGAGATCAGTGTTCAAGACATCGTCGAACTGGTGGGTACGTCGCAAAGCAATATTTCCCAACACCTGGCCATTCTGCGCGACAAAGGCATTTTGGCTTCCCGAAAAGACGCGAATCGGGTGTATTACCGGGTTGGCGACGCCCGCACCCTTCGCCTTATTTGTATGATGCGCGACGTGTATTGTCGGGCAGCCTCTTAGCACCTTGACCTGACTTTAGTGATACACGGCCACCGAGTGCGCTCGCATTATAACATTAAGAATGAGTCTAAAAAAGCATTCACGAAACACGGAGATCTGTCATTTTGCTATACTTCGCGCCGTCTAAATTCGCTACATATTGATTATTTTCCAGTAGGTTTCAAGGGTGTTTCATGGACCGTTTTATTGCATTTGTAGTCGATCAATGGCTGTTATTTGGCGCGTTGGTGATTATTTTAGGGCTACTCGCACGTAACGTGCTTGTTCCTAAGTTGAGCGGTATCAAGGATGTAGGTGCCAACGAAGCGATTCGAATGCTGAACGACGACAAGACTGTCGTTGTCGATGTTCGACTGGATGCGGAGTTTAGGAGTGGACACATCTTGAATGCGCTCAACATTCCTGTTGGATTGCTCGAATCGCGTATTCGTGAGCTGGAAAAGCATAAGTCCGCGCAGTTAATCGTGAACTGTCAAACGGGTAACCGCTCTCGTTCGGCCGCGCAAATTTTGCGCAAGCATGGCTTTCAGAATGTTTTTAATTTGGCGGGCGGTATGACGGCCTGGAATGGCGCCAATCTACCGGTCGCCAAGGGCGACAAGTCAAAGAAAGGGTAGGCCACCATGGCGAACGTAGTGCTGTATTCGACGGAGCAATGCCCGTATTGCGTTCGTGCCAAGGAATTGCTTAAACGAAAACAGGTTTTTTTTGAAGAGATTCGGGTCGACCTCGAACCGAATCGTCGTGTGGAAATGGAGCAACGCAGTCGCCGTCGCACTGTGCCACAAATATTTATAGGCGACCACCACGTGGGTGGCTTCGACGACCTTTACGCGCTGGAGCGCGCCGGTCAGCTCGACGTGATGTTGAAGTAAGGGAGCGAATTTACATGATTCAAGTGGGTTGTCCGCATTGTCACGCATTAAATCGGGTTCCACCTGATAAGCTCGCGGCGGGCGGAAAATGCGGTCGATGTCATCAAGCTTTGTTTGTTGGCGTGCCCGTGACATTGAACGAGCAGGGGTTTGCGTGTCACGCGGTGCAAGCGGACATCCCGCTATTGGTCGATTTTTGGGCAGAGTGGTGCGGTCCGTGTCAAATGATGGCGCCGATTTTTGAACAGGCTGCCCAACAACTGGAGCCGCGAGTTCGCGTGGCGAAAGTAGACACCGATAAAGAGCAAAACCTCGCGGGTCAATTTGGAATCCGCAGCATTCCGACACTCATTTTATTCCGGCGCGGAAAAGAAGCGGCCCGCACGACGGGTGCGATGGGTTTGCCGCAATTACTACAATGGGTGCAACAATACATCTGAGGGTTTGCCGCAATTACTACAATGGGTGCAACAATACACCTGACGTGGCAGAATTGCTTTTCGAATTCACCGAACTTAATTCACAGGTAGCCACTCATGTCGACAACGCCAGAAGCCATTAACAACGCGCAACCCGAGCGCGAGTTCGCTATTCAAAAGATATACGTGAAAGACATTTCATTTGAGGCGCCTAACACGCCGCAAGTGTTTCGCGAACAATGGACGCCCGATGTCAGCCTTCAACTCAGTAATGCCGCCACGACGCTAGGCCAAGATGTGCATGAGGTTGTGTTGTCATTGACTGTCACCACCAAGTTGGGCGACAAAACGGCGTTTCTAGTGGAAATTCAACAAGCGGGCATTTTCACTATTAAAGGCTATTCACAAGAAGAAATGGGCGTGATGGCGGGGAGCTATTGCCCAAGCATTTTGTTTCCTTATGCACGGGAAGCGATTTCCGATATCGTCACACGCGGCGGATTCCCGCAACTCTTGTTGGCGCCCGTCAATTTCGACATGCTGTATCAACAGCACACGCAAAAACGTGAGGCGGAAGTCCGCACCACGCATTAATTTGGATTTAGACCCAATGCCGTCACGGGTGTCTTGCCTAGTCTCCCGTTTCGAGGGTGAAGTTCTTGTCTGCTAAGGAACTCGCATCGGAACGGGTGGCGGTGTTGGGGGCTGGCTCGTGGGGCACGGCGCTGGCGGTGTCTTTGGCCCGGAAAGGCGTGTCCACGACGCTTTGGGGGCGGGATCGCGCGCAAGTCGAGTTAATGGGGCAGCAGCGCTCGAATGAGCGGTATTTGTCAGGCATACCTTTCCCGCCAACGTTAATTCCCCAGGCAGATGTTGCCGTTGCAATGGCTGCAGCAACGTTGATCTTGTTGGTGGTACCCTCCACCGCATTTCGCGAAACTTTGCAGTTATTGGCTCCTCACATTAATGCAGACACGCCAGTCGCGTTTGCCACGAAGGGCTTGGAGCCACACACCTATAAGTTGCTACATCGTGTGGTGCAAGAAGAATTGGGCCAATTGCGTCCAATTGCGGTTATTTCAGGTCCCACCTTTGCGCGCGAAGTCGCGGCGGGTTTGCCGACAGCCGTCACTGTGGCGTCAACCGATCCGCACTACGCCCGCGCGCTCGCCGAATTAATGCACAGTGAAACGTTTCGCGCGTATACCAGCACCGACGTAATCGGTGTTGAGGCTGGCGGTGCCGTGAAAAATGTACTGGCCATTGCGGCTGGAATTGCCGATGGTATGCAGTTAGGTGCTAATACGCGCGCAGCGCTCATTACGCGAGGCTTAGTTGAGATACAACGACTAGGCGTTGCCTTGGGTGGTCATCCTGAAACCTTCATGGGGCTAGCAGGTCTTGGCGATTTGGTGCTGACATGTACTGACAATCAATCGCGCAATCGACGCGTTGGTTTGGGCTTGGCGCAAGGCAAGTCTGTCGCGGAAATTCAGCAAGAATTGGGGCAAGTGGCCGAAGGGATATTTACCGCGCAGGAAGTGTTTAGTTTGGCCACCCGGCTGGGCGTTGACATGCCCATCTGTCGCGAAGTGTTCGAAGTTTTATATCGCGGCAAGTTGGCGCGCGACGCGTTACAGTCTTTGCTTTCTCGCCGAATTACGGCTGAAATGGGTAGGCCGAGTTAGCCATGGAAGCGGCTTTACGGGAGGAATTGCCGATCTATAGTACGCGCGTTAATCCGCGCGCGAAACGAATGCGATTAAAAGTCGACGCCCTCGGCAAAGTCGAAGTCGTAATTCCTAAGGAAACTTATCGTCGCTTAGTGCCTAAATTTGTTAGCGAGCACGGTGTTTGGTTGCAGCGTACCGTCGCGCGAATGTTAGATGCGCGCGCCCGTGTAGTGGGTTTAGATGACCTTGTGCCCAAGGTCATTGAACTTGCTGCGGTGGGTGAGCGTTGGTTGGTTAATTATAGTGCTGAGTTTCCGCTTAGAGTTAAGTTGGTGGTGGCCGAAAGTGTGGGCGATTTGCCGACCCTGCGCGTGGGTGGATCTCCCGAGGTCGCGCGGGCTAGCTTGCGAAAATGGTTGTCTCAACGGGCGGCAAAAGTGCTACCGTCTTGGCTGGATGAAGTGAGTCGCGCTACGGGGCTAGGCTATACACGGGTTACCATTCGCGCCCAACGCAGCCGATGGGGCAGTTGCTCGTCACGTAAGAGTATTAATCTAAATCGTAATTTGTTGTTTGTGCGCGCCGATGCGGTGCAATATTTGTTAGTGCATGAACTGAGTCATACCCGGCATCTCAATCATTCGGCCAAGTTTTGGAGTTTAGTGGGGCAGTTTGTGCCTAATTATCCGGCGATGGAAGCGGAGTTAGACCGAGCGTCTCGGCTGGTGCCGAGTTGGACGGCGGATTAGGTGTTAGTAAATAGGCGTCAAACTAAACTGACGCTAATCGCGAAGCCTGGGATCGAAAGTGAAATCTCGAACGACTGTCATCTTCACCTCTCCCATTCTTGGGTGAGCCGGATTGATAACGATGTTTCTCGCCTCCGGGATCACCGCCGAAGGAACAATCAGGCCAAGACGCTCGCCCTTTAATAGGAACGCATCACCGTAGGCTGCGGCAAGCGGAGAGCCTGGGAGGGCATTCCAGCCTTTGGGCAGCGTCGTGGGGTCAGGTGAGTCGTAAATCGCCATGTCGTCCGGCAATTCGAGCCGAACGAACACGAGATCTACGGGGAGAATCGAGCCGGTGTGCACGAGCTTTTCCATGGCCGCAATCGCTGGTGAGAGGCCTGCGTAGATCGCGTGAATATTGGCACTGTTCCAGCGCTGCCCTTTGATGCTGGCACCGAATCCAGTGCGGTCAAGGGCGTGGGCCTTTTTAGCGATCCTCCAGGCAAACATCAAACGACGCCGCCATAAGCGATTGCGGCCAGAACTTTCCTGACCTCATCCACGCCCGTATCCGTGTCGAGAAGCGACAGGGGCGACTCGCCTAAGGCTTGATTAGATTCGAGCATCCAACGCTTTGCCAATTCCGATGAGCCGAACGTATTTTCCGCTTCCACATTGATCATCGCGATTCGCGCCAGTCTCTCCGACTCCATAGGTCCGAGCTTGCCATCGGCCTTTATCTTACGGGTGATGGTGGCATCCGAGACCCCCACCAGTTTTGACAGACTCGTCTGTGACAAGCCGTAATACTGGCCTGCACCGACGAGAAGCGCGACTTTCACGCCAGATCGGATCATCTCGATTCTCTTCGCGGGCGGCATTTTGCAGATTGCCTGACCCCACTTTGAAAACGATCCTGCGGGCGGCCTCAACCTCGATTTGACTGGCTTTACTTCTGTTCTCATTGCTCATTCCTTTCAAATGATTGAATTAGAACAGTCGTATGATAGTATTAAAAGTGCGGTTCAGCAACAAGGTGAGGCGATGGGAGGGCGCGGCAATTCGTCATAACTCCGAAGTCAGAACACCGTGTTTGACAGTTCTGTGATCGAAACCTAGACTTGTCAGCGTGTATACTCAGCGCCATATCGCCAACTCTTTACGCACAGCGCTGGCGCAATTTCCCGC
>JANOTC010000078.1:0-3613 GCA_031416175.1 Gammaproteobacteria bacterium | reverse complement strand
AAATATGTATTTGCTCATATTCGAGAATCCCGCTCGCGCGCAGTAAATCATCGTCAATCGCGCACGACCCCTCATAGTCCACCTCGGCGTGAGTTACCCGCGCGCGGTGGAGCTTGGCTTTAAGCATGGTTAATTGCATTGTTGCCACGGCACCACATTGAACTCGAACAAAGCCAGCATTATAAGACCGGCGGCAGATTCACGACAGTGACTTGATCAATGAGGCGCGTCGTACCTAGCCACGCGGCGCCCAACACTACCACACCCTTGTCCACGCCTAACCCGGCGGGCTGCAAGTCCTCTATACGCCGAATGCTTATATAGTCTGGGATCATACCTGAACCTGAGAGTTCCGCCAGGGCACTTTCTTCGAGCTGCGCGAAGTCACGTTCGCCTGCCAATAAGCGGTCACGCACGCCGCCAAGGATTTTATGCATAGCAGGCGCGATACTGCGCTGCTCGGCGCTCAAATAGCCGTTACGAGAACTCATGGCCAAGCCGTCCGTTTCCCGCACAGTAGGCACACCCACGATGCTGACCGGAAAACAGAGGTCGCCGACCATTCGACGAATCAAGAAAAGTTGCTGCCAGTCTTTTTCACCGAATAGCGCCACGTGCGGCTGCACAATGTTGAGCAACTTCGCCACCGCCGTGGTCACTCCGGCGAAATGACCCGGGCGCGTTTTGCCACACAGTAATTCGGAAACGACAGGCACATCTGCGCGCGTCGCCAATGCTTGGCCGTGTACGTACATTTCGTCCACGCCAGGTGCAAATAACAAGTCGACGTTGGCAGAAACAAGCTTATCCTGATCCGCCGCCATGGTGCGTGGATAGGCCGCGAAGTCCTCGTTTGGACCAAATTGCAGCGGGTTGACGAAAATGCTGACGACCACACGGTCGGCAATTTCGAAGCCTTTTTTAACTAAAGCTAAATGGCCCGCATGCAAATTGCCCATGGTGGGCACTAACGCGACGCGCTGACTGCTATTTTTGAATCGCGCCACTTGTGAGCGAATATCAGCGATTGTAGTCAAGGTAAGCATAAGAATTCGTCCTAACTAAAGCTGTGCTCGTTGGCGGGAAACTTACCCGCTTTGACAGCTTTGACGTAAGTTTCCACCGCCTCCTGGATGCCACGAGAATCGACCAGGAAATCATGTGAAAATTTTGGGCGTTTGCCCGATGTAAGGCCCAGCATATCATAGAGCACCAGAACCTGACCATCGCAGCCAACCCCCGCCCCTATCCCAATGATGGGAATCGCCAGTGAAAGTCTGATTTGATCCGCTAATAGCGAGGGAACACACTCCAACACAATCATGTCCGCACCCGCCGCTTCAAGCGCTTTCGCGTCCGCCAGAATTAGCGCAGCGCCCACCTCGTCTCGCCCTTGCACGCGGTAGCCACCCACTTTGTGTACAGACTGCGGCAGCAGTCCGAGGTGACCACACACCGGGATCTGATGCGCAGTCAGCAATTCTACATTGCGAACTTGGTTGGCGCCGCCCTCCAGCTTCACCATTTGCGCACCGCCCTGCTTTATCAGCTTGCCTGCATTTTCAATGACCATGACCGGCGTGCTATCCGCCAGAAATGGAAGATCTGAAATCACAAAGGCATCAGGGGCACCCCGGCGAACACATTGGGTGTGATAAAGCATTTCTTCAACGGTAACCGGCAAGGTGGTGCTATGACCCTGGACAACGTTCCCGAGTGAGTCACCCACCAAAATAACGTCAATGCCGGCACGCATTAACAAGGCGGAACAACTCGCATCATAGGCGGTGAGTACCGCGATTTTCTCGCCGCGTTGTTTCATCGCACGAAATTCAACAACATTCTTCTTCGTCATTATGGGGTCTCCTTCTAACTTCCCGCCCTAGACGCGAGTTTTCGAATACCCAATGATTCGCATTGACTCAATAAATCCGCCAATTTGCCCAAGCCAGGCACACACATATTCGGCTCAAGTTCCAACAAAGGCAAAAGCACGAATTCACGTAGAGACAGACCTGGATGGGGAATGACGAGGCGTTCTGTTTCCAAAACAAGGTCATCGAACAGCAGCAAATCCAAATCCAGCGTTCGCGCCGCCCAATGCGACCCTCGTGTTCGTCCGAAGTAATTTTCTATGCTTTGCATCGCATCCAGCAATGCAAGTGGCGAAAGCGTCGTTTTGAGCGAACACACCGCATTGACATAATCAGGTTGAACCCTATTCGCCAGGGGTTTGCTACCCCACAAAGACGAACCCGCGATCCATTCGCTTTCTGGAAGCTGACGCAACTCACGCATGGCAGAAACAACCGTCTGGGCGCTATCACCCAGGTTACTGCCTAACCCAATATAGGCTATGTGAAGCACGTGCGTTAAGTAACAGGCGCGCTCGTCGGTTTCGCATTTGAACGGCGGCGTCCGCGCCGTCGACGTCGCGGCTCCGAGGTATCTTTCACCACGGTACTCACTAACACAGTGCGGGTACTCTCGTCGCTTTGGTAAAACTGCCCCCACCAAGCGGCCAACTCTTTATCCACATCGCCCGCTTCCGCACGCAACGCCAGGAAGTCGTACGCGGCGCGGAAACGAGGATGCTCCAACAAACGCGCCGCCCGTTTTGGCGCCCGCTTAGCTAAGCGTTCTTGTAATTGCCAAATCTCACGCATGGTGGTATGGAAGCGACGCGGCAAAGAGACACGTTGATTTTGTCCCGCCATCACGGAATCAGCCGCCTGAGCGAAGGCATCACTTTCCATTATTCCGCGTTCGACGAAGCGACGTTTGAGACGTTCAACCGGCACCCACAGAAAAGCGGCGAAGATGAATGACGGCGTAACCGGCTTACCTTCCGCCACGCGCTGATCCGTATTCGCAAGCGCGCGGCGCACAAAGTCTAGCGGCACGGCGGCATCTTCCATGCGAAGCGCGTCTTCTGTTTGCGGAAATAGCGGCCCAAAAAGATGGTAGCGACGCAACAACAAAAACGTTTTTTCGGCCGCACCTGTTAGGAAAAGTTTGAGCACTTCTTCGAAGAGTCGAGCGGGCGGCACACCTTCCAACAGCGAAGCCAAATCGGCCAACGGCGCCTCACTCTCCGCTTCGATATTAAAGTCCAATTTACCGGCAAACCTAACCGCTCTCAGCATGCGCACCGGATCTTCGCGGTAACGCTGCACCGGATCACCGATGGTACGAAGCAACCGCGCCTTTAAATCGGCCATGCCCCCGACGTAGTCAACCACCGAAAAATCGTCAATGTTGTAATACAAGGAATTCACGGTAAAGTCGCGCCGCAGTGCGTCTTCTTCTAAGGTGCCATACACGTTATCACGCACAATCATGCCGTCAACGACTTCAGCATCTTCTGCATCGTCACCGGAATGCTGCCCCCTAAACGTCGCCACTTCAATGATATCGGCGCCAAAATGCACATGCGCCAACCGAAAACGTCGCCCCACTAACCGACAGTTTCGAAACAGATCTTTGAGATCCTCGGGTGTCGCATCCGTCGCCACGTCAAAGTCTTTGGGATGCCTGCCCAACAAGATATCGCGAACGGCCCCCCCCACGAGATAACCTTGGTAATGGGCGTTCTTGAGTCGGTAGAGCACTT
>JANOTC010000077.1:0-8238 GCA_031416175.1 Gammaproteobacteria bacterium | reverse complement strand
CTTGATGTTTTCGGCGTCAGGTTAACTTTGGACTCGACTTGCCGATACAAAGTAGCTAACCCCTCTTTGGCACCAGCACAGGCACCGGATGTGACGACGATGGATATTGACGAACACCTTTTTTTTGGTTTGCAAGCGTTGGTTGATTCCGCCTTTCCGAAGCATTGCGGTAACTGCGGGCGGGCCTACGACTCCGCAGTGGATTATGCGCGCGCGACCCGTTCTATTTTCGGAAAAAGTGGGTTTAAGGCGGCTGTCGACGACGACAATAACCGCGTAATTGAGCTGTTTCGCAATTGCGAGTGCGGGTCAACCTTGATGGACAGCTTTCGCGACAGGCGTGATACGACTGCGGCGGGCTTACGCCGTCGCGAGAAGTTTGGCGCGCTAATTCTTACATTAGTTGAAAAAGGAATTCCAACGGAGATGGCACGGTTAGAGTTGCTAAAACTGGTCCGCGGAGGACGCAGTGAGTTGATAGAGGGCATAGTCGGTTGCAAGATCGGTCGATAGATTGGCTGTTATTCCATTTGTGGCGCAAGTCAGTGTAGAAAGGTGAATTGAAAGTGACGGAACGGAGCGAAACGCGTTGCTAGAAACACGCTTGCGACAAGCGCTGGCATTCGCCGGGATGGGCGCATGGGAATGCGACTTACGAACACATCGTCTTTTTTGGTCCGATGGGGTCGCTGTCGCATTTGGTGTCCCCCCGTCAGAATTCACCCTGAATTTTGAGTCATTTATGTCCAGTCTACACCCAGATGAAGTATCTTCATTCGGGAATTCAATTAAAGCCTGCATTTCCCAAGGCGCCCCGTTCAACCTTGAGCTGCGTATGGTCGACGCTGACGGGAAAGACCGGTGGATCCATGTAGGGGGAAGTGTGCAGCGCGACGACGAAGGGCATGGCGAGCGCCTGCTAGGCTTGGTCCGCGACGTAACGCCCGCCAAGTTGACCGAGCGGGCACTAGTATTAAAAAGTGTCGAACAAGCTTTGCTTCTCAGGGAATTGAAACAAGCACAATCGCAATTGTTGCAAGCGGAAAAAATGTCGACTATCGGTCAACTCGCCGCTGGCGTTGCACACGAAATCAACAACCCCATGAGTTTCATCAGCTCGAACATGCGAACGCTCAAACGTTTCGTAGCGGCGTTCAAGCCGGTGGTGGCCGCATACGAGGCCGTCATACACGGCATCGGCGAGCCAAGCGCCATTGCTCGGCTAGAAGTAGTTAAACTAGAACATGACATTGAGTACGTGCTGAGCGAGCTGCCGCAATTGATCGAAGAATCGTTGGACGGCATAGATCGCGTGCGGAAAATCGTACAAGACCTCAAAACATTTTCGCATGTCGACGAAGCAGAGTGGCAGCAAGCGGATTTGCACGAATGCTTGGACGATACGCTTAATATTGCGCGAAATGCGTTGAAATATAAAGCAGAGATAGTCAAGAAATACAGTGCGCTGCCGAAAATAGTATGTGTGTCATCACAATTGAGCCAAGTATTTTTGAACTTATTAGTAAATTCTGCGCAAGCCATCGAAACGCGGGGTGAAATTCAGATTGAGACTGGGGTTGAAGGCGGGTTCGTCTGGGTAAAGATCTCGGACTCTGGAAAGGGCATCAAGCCCGAACATTTGCCGCGCATGTTCGAACCCTTTTTCACGACCAAAGCGGTGGGCACGGGTACGGGTTTAGGGCTGTCGGTTTGCCACGGTATCGTCAAGAAGCACAATGGCGAAATGATCGTTGAATCGGTCTATGGCCAAGGTGCCGCGTTTACCGTAAAGCTACCCATTTTCTCGTTAGAAAGGAACTTGCCGACCCTCCCTCACGGGCAATGAGGGTCGTTTGGTGAAATCGCGTATTAGCTGTAAAGGGTCTTGCTCAAAATGGATAATGGTCTACTTTCCGGCGCGCCGCTAACAACAAGTCCGCCACCCGTTGTATTGTGCGTCGACGACGAAAAAAGTATTTTGTCTTCGTTAAAACGGCTATTTCGACCGACCGGGTACCGATTTTTAACGGCCGAGAATGGCCCCGCCGGACTAAAAATTCTCGAGACGGAAAGCGTGGATTTGGTCATTTCCGACATGCGTATGCCGGGCATGGACGGAGCGGAATTCTTGGAACACGTGGCAAAAAAATCGCCGAAGGCTCAGCGCGTGTTACTAACGGGATTTGCCGACATGAAGTCGACTATCGCGGCGGTAAATCGCGGTAAAATATACAAATATATTGCGAAACCCTGGGACGACAACGACTTGCTCGCCACCGCTGAACAGGCCATAGAGCGCAAGCAAATTGAAGACGAAAGGGACCGGTTAGTCGTCCTTACCCGCAAGCAGAACAAACAACTCCACATTCTCAACGGAGAACTGGAAGTCAAAGTTGCCGAGCGCACCGCTGACCTAGCGAAAATGCTAGAAGAACTTAACAGCTCACACGAGGCGCTGAAGAAAAATTATGTCGCCACATTGCGCGGTTTTTCCAGCCTCCTTGAACTCAAGGACCCATCAAACCCTGGGCATGCTCGCAGAGTTGCCGACTACGCTAGGCGCTTGGCGACTGAACTTGGACTAAATGACCGAGACACGCAACAATTAGTTTTCGCATCATTGCTGCATGATATAGGCAAACTGGCTGTACCAGACCGACTGTTAAAAAAACCGTTTAATGCGCTCAACTCAGAGGAACGCATGGAAATGGCGCGCCATCCCGTCATCGGCCACGGTGTTTTGAGTCAAATCGAGCCACTGGCCGAAGCGGCGGAAATTGTTCGCCATTACCATGAAAATTTCGACGGCACAGGATACCCGGATAGACTCGCAGGAAAAGACATTCCTTTTGGAGCGCGCATCTTGTCGGTTGCCTATGAATTCGAAGGTTTGCAAAGTGGCGTGTTGACCACCCAAAAGCTAAGTCTAAACGACGCGAAAGCCTTCATCATTCGTAACCGCGTAAAACGGTTCGATCCCGACGTTGTTAAGGCCTTTATGAAAGTCTTCGGGGAGGTTAGCAAACCCCTCGAAGGCATAGTCATGAAGATTTCGGAAGCCCGAAAAACGCCACCCGCCGAACTAGTGGAAGGAATGGTGTTAATGCAAGACATCGTAACGAAAGACGGGGTGTTATTGTTAAACAAAGGTAAGCGCCTTAACGAGGGTTTAGCGCGTTACCTTCAGGAATATGAAGAAATGACTTCGGAAAAGCTAGAAGTGTGGGTGTCGTGGATGTTAGACAATTGACGCGTTTTAGTATGTGTGTGCGCGATGGACAATCCTACTGCTGTCCATATCCATCTTTAATACTGCGATAACCAGAGCGGTCGTTTTCCCATTATTTTTTCGAAGAGTCGCTTTTCCCCTTTGTTCCCCGCCGAAAAAATGCCAATATCGTTGTATGGTAGCCACACCATCCGGCGAGACTATGAAGCTTTTGTCTTCTTTACTAGCGCCTTTACTTGTTGTTGCAAAGCGTCTTTGGCCGCGTAATTTGTGGCGACAATTGGCGTTGCTCGTCACCGTAAGTTTAGTCGTTATCTCGGCGAGCTATGTGGGTTATAGCGTAAACTACATTACCGAGACGCTTGCGCAATCAACCAGAAAGGAATTATCGGCGTTGGTGCGCAATATTGCGATGGCGAGCGCTGGCCCTGTTTTGCTCAATGATTTTGCCACTGTCGAAGACCTTCTCTTGCGCATGGCGGAATATCCCGGCATTGAGCGAATCGAAATTGTGCTAATGGATGGACAGAGTATCGGTCGCGTTCTGCGTGGCGCAGACGGTCAAGTCTATCGGGATTATTCGGACGCTCCGATGGTTGCTCCGAGTGACGCATCTGACCAAGTCACGTTGGACTACCCTGTGGTGGCAGGTACGCGCTTGGGCACGGTTTACATTGACTACAGTTTGCAAGCGTTAGGCGAGTTACAGCGTGGCATTCGTCGCGACACGTTCATGGCAACGGTCATCGCGATCTTTCTGATGGTTGGGCTGTTCATGTTGTTTTTGCGCCGCCCTGCTCAAGCGTTGCAACGGGCGACCGAGTTCGCCGGGGCCTTGGATACGGATGCGGGCCGAACCATGTTGGTTAGCCATAGCAACGTGGAGTTTGAACGCTTAGGCGAGGCCATTAATCGCGCTTCATTGCGTTTATTTGACCAGCAGCAACATGTACTCAAAATGGCCTCGGATCGCGTACAGGCGATTCTGCAACATACGGCGGAAGCCATCATCACCACGGACGAAAACGGCATCATTGAATCATTCAATTTCGCAGCCGAGAGAATATTTGGCTATGGGGCCGCCGAAGTTTTGGGGAAATCGTTGGATCGGCTATTGCCCGAGCGTTTTTTGATAGATAAAGTCAATGAGGATAAGGTTGGTGCGACCCAATCGTTAGAGCACGCGCTGTCAGCCAAGCGACCTGACATTTTTGGCCGGCGTAAAGATGGAAGCAGTCTCTTAGTCGAAGCCAGTATTTCCATGGCGACAGAAAACAACAAACGATTTTTTACGGTTTTCGTACGCGATAACACGGTGCGCAGAGAAGCAGAAGAAAGCATACAAAAGCACAATCGGGAATTATTGGAGTTAAATCGCGCCTTGCACGAAACGCAGGGTCATTTGTTGCAATCGGAAAAAATGGCGGCCATTGGCCAGTTGGCGGCGGGCGTTGCGCATGAAATAAACAATCCGATTGGCTACGTATATGCCAATTTAGGCACGCTTGAACGCTATGTTGAAGAACTGTTTAGAATTGTCGAAGATTACGATTTGTTCGTAAATCGCACCGCAGAAACCGAAACACTGGCGCGTTGGCGGCTAGCATCTCAGCGCTCTGATTTAGCCTATTTTAAAAAAGATTTGCCGAGCCTCATGCGGGAATCCAAAGAGGGTGTGGTGCGTGTAACCAAGATCATCCGAGATTTGCAGGACTTTTCCCGGGTTGAAGAACCTGGCAACTGGCAATGGACGAATCTAATAAAAGGCTTAGAGAGCACGCTGAATATTGTTAAGAACGAGATCAGAATAAAAGCGGACGTCGTCAAAAACTTTACGCCCGTGCCCGAAGTTCAGTGTCTGGGTTCACAAATAAACCAAGTATTCATGAATTTGCTGGTCAACGCGGCGCATGCGATCGAAGAGCGTGGCACGATTACCATTTCCACGCATCGGATGGGTGACGAAGTGTGCGTGGATATTGCCGACGATGGAAAAGGGATATCCCCCGAGCATTTGCAACGGATATTCGAGCCATTTTTTACGACGAAACCCGTTGGAAAAGGGACGGGCTTAGGGCTGTCCCTGTCCTATGGGATTATTCAGAAGCATCGTGGACACATCGACGTCCAGAGCGAGGTTGGCAAAGGTACGCGATTTAGAGTTTGTTTGCCAATAAGGCAAGCTGTGCCAGTACAACTATTAACGTCGCAGGCAATGGAAGTTTAGCCATGGGAGCGTCAAGTGATAACGTGTCGCCAACGGACGGAATTTCTGTGCCAACTTTATTGTTAGTGGACGATGAACCGAACACGTTATCGGCTTTACGCCGCTTGTTTCACCCTCACGGCTACCGTATTTTAACGGCGGAGAGTGCGCGAGAAGGCTTAGTTCAGCTAGCCAGAGAACCTGTCGATCTCGTTATTTCCGACATGCGCATGCCTGAAATGAATGGTGCGCAATTTTTAGAAAAAGTCGGTGTGCGATGGCCCGATACAATTCGCATTCTACTGACCGGTTATGCCGAAATTGGGGTGACCATTGATGCAATCAATAAGGGAAAAATATACCGATATATTTCCAAGCCGTGGGATGCCAATGATGTATGCCTGACCGTTGCCCAGGCTTTGGACGTAAAGTGTCTGGAACGAGAAAAGCGCCGATTAGAAGTGCTTACGCAACAGCAAAATACAGAGCTGAAATTGCTCAACGCCAATTTGTTGCGGCAACAAGATGCGCTTCGCATGGCAGCGAATCGTATGCAAGCGATTCTTCAGCATGCCGCCGACGCGGTTATTACAGTCGATAGTCGCGGTAGCATCGAATCGTTTAACTATGCCGGAGAACAATTATTCGGTTATTGTGCGGCGCAGGTAATGGGTTGTTCCATCGAGCGTTTGTTGGTGGGGCAATTCCTGAAAGAGTATTGCGTGCCTGCGCAGCACATCGCTGTTGGAGCCGATGAAAAACTCGGCGCGACGGCACGCTCGGAAGTGGTTGCGCGCCGGAGTGACGGTGTTGAATTTACGGCGGAAGTCAGTGTGTCGTGTGTCGTAGAATCGGATCGCCATTTTTTCACTGTTTTTCTCCGCGACGTCACACAGCGAAAGCTTGCCGAGTCTGCAATTACGTATCTGGCGCATCACGATATGCTCACAGGGTTACCTAACCGACGCTTATTGGCTGATCGAATCGAGCAAGCCATTATTCGCGCCAAACGTTCAGGCGCTGAGTTCGCGGTGATGTTTCTCGACTTGGACAATTTTAAACCGATTAATGACACCTATGGGCACGATGTAGGCGATCAACTCCTGCAGTTGGTTGCACGCCGCGTCACGGTGTCGCTGCGTGCTGAGGACACGGTAGGGCGCCAAGGCGGAGATGAATTTATCGTACTGTTAGAAAGTCTTTCTTTACCCAGTGCGCTTCCAATGGTAGTGGAAAAAATTCAGGGCGCGCTGGCCGCGCCGTATTTGATTGAAGGGCATGCCTTGAGCGTGAGTGCGAGTATAGGCATTGCGGTGTACCCGGCTGATGGGGCGAACGTGGAAACCTTGTTCAAAAACAGTGACCGCGCGATGTACCATGCGAAAAAGCTCGGGCGAAATAACGCTCAGCTGTTTGGCGCTGGCATGCAAGGATTGCAGGCAGATGGGAAGTAAATTAAGCCAATGGCCAGCAATCCGAAGTCGAATTCTTAATTCCCTTCGGGTTGGGTTTGCACTTAGCCTTGTACTCTTCACTCTCGGATTTAGTAAAACGGTGACGGCGGCAGGTCATGAGTTACCGCGCATGACGATTTCTGTTGTGCCGCAATTTACCGCTGTCAATATCGACTCAACGTGGATGCCATTGTTAGAAAGAATTTCGCGCCTGGCTGGTATTGCGTTTGAATTGCGGCACTACAGTTCAATTCGAGAGTTCGAAGAAGGTTTCTTGCGTGGCGATACGGATGTCGCCTATATGAACCCCTATCATGTCGTAATGGCGAAGCGTGCGCAGGGTTACATTCCGCTGGTGCGCAACACTGAACCGCTTCGCGGGATACTGGTGGTTAGAAAAAACAGCGAAATTCAATCGGTAAAAGAACTCTCGGGCAAACGACTCGCATTCCCATCTCCAAATGCATTCGGAGCGTCATTGTGGATGCGTGCGTTCCTTGAAAAGGACGGTATTACCTACACGCCTAGTTACGTTCAGACCCACCAAAATGTTTTTCGCAGTGTATTGCTTGGGGCTACGGTGGCCGGAGGCGCTATCCGATCAACACTCGCTCGCGAACCTGCGGAAGTGAGATCGCAATTGCGAGTTTTGTTCGAAACGCCGCCTGTTGCGAGCCACCCGCTGGGATTTCACCCGCGTGTTTCCGCTGCGTTAAGAGATCGAATCGTCGCGATCATGTTGTCCATGGACAGGGATAGTGTCGATCAGAAGCTCTTGGCGGCAGTTGGGCTGAAGAGTCTTGTAGAAGCTGACTACAAGCATGACTACGAGCCGCTAGAAGGATTCAATCTTCAACACGAGGTGGCCGAACAACCTACCAAGTAATGCGTCGGTCTAAAATGTATCCCAGCGATTTTTCTTTCTGCCGCGAATACTGGGTAAGACAAACCCAAGCCCAATTCCAACTACAAAAACGCCGGCCCCGACTAGAAACCAGTCGCGTTCCGAGTTGCTGGCCAAGGAAACATTTTCTTGCTGCAAAGTTTGATTTTCACGTTTAAGTGTGAGGACGCGCGTCTTAAGCGATTCATTCTCTGCAATGATCACCTTGGGATCGCCGCCAAATTCGCGCAGCCGCGCTAATTCCGTTTCCATTTCAGACTTTTGCTTAATCAGCGTGGCTAAGTCGACTTCATTGGCTTCGGTGGGGTTGATTTGAAATGCACTTAATTGTTTCTGCAATTCCGTGATGGTGTTGTTTAAAACAATCACTTTCTTTTCAGCCTGGACTAGGCGTTCTTTCGCGACCGGCTTGTCGATAATGTGGCGGGTGAGTACCCAGCCTTCG
>JANOTC010000076.1:0-3605 GCA_031416175.1 Gammaproteobacteria bacterium | reverse complement strand
GTCCGCAATTAATATCGGCGCAGACTGGGCCTCCATCGACGGACCGGGAATTGATTTCATGGCTGGCATAAAAACGGACGGTTCCTTATGGACGCGAGGCGAAAATTACGTGGGAGAACTCGGCCTGGGTGATAGTCAGATGGAAAAGAACGTATTGACACCCACGGAGGTGGTATTTCCCCCGAGATGACCGAAATAGACTTGAGATCAAGAGTGTCGCGCGTGTTACAGGTATTTCCCACCAACGGAAATACGAGCACCCAAACCCAACGCTACCGAGTGCGAATACGTTTTGATTTCGCTCCATCGCCGCGTCTTTGGTGTCCTTTGGTTACAAGAAAATACCGCCGCAGGTCAACATGCGATAAACCTCGGCCACCATCGAGACAACCCAGCGCATGTGTCACGAATAAAATGCTGGGGGTCTAAGTTCGTGCGTGTTCCATGTTTGGACTCCTTTTCGCCATTCAACGCCATGAAGCCGCCATACAATAGCGTTACGGTGAACCCTGCAAGAATCGCCATGCGAATCACCGGCGTGATGGCTGCCGACCAGCGTCTTGAATCAGATCCTTCAGTTTGGCGTAGCTGAATAAACGACGAAGTGGTTGCATTTTAATTGCAACAGGGGCAAACCTGTTTCAATTCTTGAGCAAATTTAGAAACGGGAACAGCGTGACGTAAAGAATAAACACGACCACAGCCACGACGCCAATAAAGCGCAATGGCTGCAAGCGAACAGCATCCCATAACGTGACATGCAAACCCTGTGCTTTCAACTCTTCATACTCTTGACGTGCGCGTAGTCCCCGCTCTGCTTCGTAGATCGCAATTAATTTCTTGGCGTGATCCCGTTGTGTGTCATCGGTGATCCAATAGCCAGGCAACGATAGTCCCCAACGCCCCGCCGGTGTTTCGTAAAAGTCGATTTGATTTTCCGTCAACAACTGACGAACATCCTCGGCTTCGTCTTCCGGTACCTGGCGGAGATTGAAAATCAGGACGGCCATAAACTTGCGCTCCCGAAATTATTGACGCGCAAAACAGGCGCCAACGGTGACGGCGTCAGCCAGCATGTAGCCTTTAGCGCCCGGCAGTGCCAGCTTGAGTTAGGGAAATGCCAAACTCGCACCCTATGCGCCCGCACTCGACCTTGTGACCACCAGTTTAGTCACTTCTGAATTCATGTTTTCGCCTTCCTCTCGTTTAACTTCATTCGGTACGCCGCCCTTCTTATCCGTGTCGGCGTGAGCCGCCACCTTACGCCAGATAGATTTCCACAGCAATTTTTTCGCATTTGACTAGGATTCAAGCCCTCCTACGTCCGCCTAGCTTCGAGCGTGGATCGGCGTCTCTTGAACCACTCAATAAATAGCCGAGCATGCCGATATCTTCAATTGAGACCGTGATAAACACGTCGTTTTAGACCAATAGGACCTTCGAATAGCCTGAATCAATGGAGCACACGTCGTGAAATTTCCACTCAATGTAAGTAAAACGGATCGCGGCATCCGCATTGGCGTCGCGCTGTTATGCATTTATATTGGCTTTTCAGCGAACGGCCTTATACCCAATCATACCGTCGCCATGTTGATTGGCGTATTCGGACTTATCAATTTATTTGCCGCTTCCCTGGGCCGCTGCCCGGTTTATGCTGTCTGCGGAATTAGCACACTGAAAATCGAACCATTAACACGTAATTCCTAGCGAAAACCGTTTAGTGCCTTGTAAACTGGCTATGGCTGTGAAATGAATTTACGGATCAAATTGCTGGTTGGTTTTTGGGCGCTGGCGCTGTCTGCTCTCACGTTTTTTGGCTTCATTGCCTACGACACCACCGAACAAGCCAGTGCCGAAAAAGAGTCGGCACTGTTGCGCGGCGTGTTTGCGAATGTGGCCACAGAAATCGAGACGACAATAACAAAATCCAGAGACATGAACGAGACTTTAACGCGCATGTCCGCCGCCTATGGCGACCACATATCCATTACACTTCAAGACGACGCCGGGAAAGTCCTTCATTTGGTCGATTACAACAAACAGCTAACACATCTCGCGGGGAGAACTACAAAAGAAAAAGAAGGACAGCTCATTGACCCGCCTTTTTACTACAGCTGGATCACCTTAAATATCCCAAATAATCCACTCTCTGCGACCATTGTTACCGAACTCAAACAAACACCTCAGCTTTCGTTTCTGCGCCAAATGGGCGTGTCGTTGGCGTTTACGGCGTTGATCGTCTTGTGGCTTTCCGCGTGGGCTGCAATATACATTGCCTCCTTAATTGAAAAGCTCAATGACCAGCGCAATGTTCTTCAGTATCAGGCCTTGCATGACAACTTAACGGGCTTACCAAATCGCGTTTTATTACGCGACCGCCTGGACCAACTTTTTCTGGAAGTGTCGCGCGAAAAAACGCCTTTTACATTATTTTTTATTGACCTCAATCGCTTTAAAGAGATCAACGACACCTTGGGGCACCATACAGGCGACGAGCTATTAACGATTGTATCTAAGCGAATTTCCGCGAGCGTTCGAAAATCCGATACGGTCGCTCGTTTAGGTGGCGATGAGTTTGCCGTGCTGTTGCGAAAGGCCGATCATTACGGCGCGGAAACGGTCGCTAAAAAAATTTCCGCCGCCGTTGAAGAAGCGGTGACGCTTCAAGGCAAGAGTTGTTTCATCTCTTGCAGTATCGGCATGGCGACATTTCCAGGTCATGGCGCAGACATTGATGAATTATTTAGAAATGCCGACGCAGCAATGTACAGAGCCAAGAAAAGTGGCATTCGATATCTTTTCTTCAACACAAACATGACCTCGACCGAACCCGAAACACTGGGTTTGAACACTGAGTTAAGAGACGCCATTAGAAACGAAGAAATCAGTATCGCTTATCAGGCGAAATTCGACATCGTCAAAGGCGTCGTCACCGGCGCCGAGGCATTGGCGCGCTGGAACCATCCACAACGAGGATTTGTGTCGCCTGTTGAGTTCATCGAGTGTGCCGAAAAATCGGGACTCATTACGCCGCTGTGCTATTTAATCATTGATCATGCATTTAGAGATCAAGCCACCTTGACGCGTGAAGGCTACGGCATTTCAATCGCAATTAACCTGTCCGCTTACAACTTACACGACCCACATTTGGTTGAAGAAATTACGCGAATGACGAGCAAATACGACATTAATCCGCGCTGTTTCGTCTTCGAATTGACTGAGTCCGCGGTGATGACCAATCCAGATCAAGTCAAGATCGCATTAACCGCCCTTGCCAACATGGGGTTTATTATATCCATTGACGATTTTGGTACGGGCTACTCATCACTCGTCAACTTGCGCCGCTTACCGGTTACCGAAATCAAAATTGACCGTTCTTTCGTGTTTAATTTGTTCAAAAACGCGGACGACTCTGCCATCGTCAAAACGACCATCGCCTTGGGCCGCTCGTTAGGAATAAATGTCGTGGCTGAAGGCGTCGAAACCCAGAAAATGCTCGACGCCATCAGCGAATTTGGCTGTCACCAGGCCCAAGGCTACTTCATTAGCAAACCGATTCCTTTTCCAGAATTCTTGAACTGGATAAAACAGCGCGCCCCCATTTC